>NZ_PIZC01000050.1:0-21653 GCF_019325145.1 Actinomyces sp. 594 | reverse complement strand
CGGTGCCATGATGTCAGTGCCGGCGGGGTGCTAGGCGGGGTGCCAGCCCAGCCGGCTACGGGCACCGCCCGCCGTGCCCCGCCGGGTCCGACGGCACCCAGCCCACAGCACCCTCACCCACCCGACACCTACACCGCCTTCACCGTTCCGATCTTGACCGCATCGCAGTTCTTAGGTGCAATAGGTACGTATTCGGGTACAAGTACGTACCTATTGTACCTATCAAGGGAGTTACCGATGTCCAAGTCAGACACACAGGCGCAGTTGGCGGCCGCCTACGGACGCCTTCTCAACGACACCGGGCGGCGGCCCACGGTGAGGGCGCTCAAGGCGGCCGCCCGCGTGTCCACCGACGCCGCCGCCGCCTTCCTGCGCGATATCGCGACCCAGGATGAGGTGCCCGACGCGCCCGACCTGACGGCACCCCTGCAGGCACTGTGGGCCGCAGCGTGGCACGTGGCGGCCGACACCGCCCGGGCTGAGGTTGCCGAGCAGGTCGACCAGCTCACCGCGGACCTGGTGGCAGCCACGGCCGACGCCGAGCAGCAGCTACAGGCGGCCGACACCGCCCAGACAGCCCAGCATGCGGCCGAGGAGATCGCGGCCACGGCCACGCGTCGTGCCGACGAGTTGGAGCGCCGAGTTGCAGCCCTTGATGAGGAGCTTGCCGGCCTGAGATTACAGATCGCGGACCTACAGGCGGCCGAACGCGCAGCCACCACGCGCGCCGACCGAGCAGAGGCCGCTGTCGACACTCTTCAGGGCGTCCTGGCGACTCTGAAGCCTGTGAAGGCGGTGTAGGTGTCGGGTGGGTGAGGGTGCTGTGGGCTGGGTGCCGTCGGACCCGGCGGGGCACGGCGGGCGGTGCCCGTAGCCGGCTGGGCTGGCACCCCGCCTAGCACCCCGCCGGCACTGACATCATGGCACCGTGGTACTATGGTTGCAGTATACCGTTATTGCGTTAACGCGTCAACGCACCGTACCGACAGAATGGAGGGGAGATGACGGTGATTGATGACACGGCTTCAATGACGCGCCTGAAACTTGAAGGGCTGCCGATCGGCTCGGTGGTCGTAGATGCTGGGGGTGCGCATGGCAGGTCGGCCGGCAGCACTTGTGGTATGCCCCGGGCTTCAGCGAGCCAATTGACTCGTTGGCGCTGGTGGAGGACTGTGGTCCCGTTACGTTGGTGTGGGTGCCGTAAACGATCGTTTCTGAACCGGCTGGAAGAGGGGATGCGACCCGCATGACGGTGTCAGCAGGAAGCGGTCAAAAAACCCGCCGAAACCGAAACCGGTGATAGAGCGTTTTTGACCTGGCTGGTAGCATGGATGGAGGAGTGAATGAGGAGGAGGTAGGAGGTAGATGGTGAGCAGAGCTGGCGAACAGGGCCGCTTTGAGAACCCGATGGCCTACGACGTCATGCGTGAGGTCGCTAACCGCGTGATTGGCCGGTATCTGGCGTGGGAGCGCGCTACCACGGGCATGGAGTCCCAGCGCTGGCAGGACGAACGCATCGGCGTGCGCTTGGCGGTGCGCGCGGTCGATCCTGATGACGCGGGCGCCGTGAGGGAGAAGACGGCTGAGCTGCGCGAGGTGCTGCGGCACATGCCCGACAAGGTGCCCGTGCTCGCATGACAGCCGGTGAGCTGACTGAGGAGCAGCTGCGCACGATCTTCGAGCGAGACATACGCCCCGAGCTGGACGCGCTCGGGGCGTCGTCGCATCAGGACCGGACACTGCTGCTGGCGGTGGTGGGAGGTCAGCCGGGGGCCGGCAAGAGCAAGTCGATTAGCCGTATCCAGGCTCAGCACCCGGGACTTGTCGAGGTCGTCGGCGATGACCTGCGCGTTTACCATCCAGACTACGACCGGCTGATGCGGGAGAATCCGCTGGCGATGCCGGCGGCTACGGCTCAGGCGTCGGGCCGGTGGGTCGGCATGGCGATCGATTACTTGCGTGAGCAACGTCGTAGCACGCTGATTGAGACGACGCTGCGGCAGCCTGACGTGGTGCGCGATACCGTCGCCGGCTTCCGACAAGCGGGATACCGCACTGAGCTGCACGTGGTGGCTGTGCCGATGGAGGTATCCCGGTTGGGGACGATCAGCCGGTACGTCGGGCAGGTAGAGGAGTCCGGAGCGGGACGCTGGACGCCCATGGCTGCGCACGATGTGGCTGCGGCGGCGGTGCCCGGCACGGTGACTGAGCTTGTGAGGTCCGGGGTGGTCGACCAGGTGTCGATCGAGAGTCGTCAGGGCCAAACGTACTACCGGGCGAGCCCGCGCCCGGGGGCATATGAGAGTGCGGCCAAGGAGGCGGCCGCCGCCATTGACAATGCCCGAGATCCGTTGCGGCTGTCGGAGTCTGAGGCGCGTGCGTGGATTGAGGACGCCCGTATCGCTGTGCAGGCATGTGTGCGCACAGGGCAGACCGATTCGGACCTGCTGGCCACTGTCGGGCAGGTGGTCAACCGTGACGCCGTGCGAGTGTCGCAGGCCGCGTATCCGGCTGATGAGCGCGCACGCCAGCAGGCTCTCGATGTGCTGCGCACTGCCCGTCGGCCCCTGGCCAGGCAGGCTCTCGGACAGCGTATCGAGCGAGAGCTGAAGCAGCGCCGCGGGGCCGGCGGTGGCCACGAGCAGCCTCACCGAGACCGGCCCGACAGGAGGGGTGCGCGATGACTGTCGTCGGGTACGCGCGGGTGTCCACGCGGGACCAGAACCCGGCCGCCCAGGAGGCTGAGCTGCGCGAGGCCGGCGCAGTGCGCGTGTTCGTTGATCACGGCACGTCCAGCCGTGTGGCTGACCGGCCGCAATGGGTGGCGTGCCGTGACTATCTTCGCCCGGGCGACGAGCTGGTGTTTCGGGCGCTGGACCGGCTGGCCGGCAGTGAGGTGATGGCCATTCAGGTCATTCACGAGTTGACGGAGCAGGGCGTGAGTATCAGGAGCCTGACCGAGCCGGCGCTGAGCATCGATACGTCCAGTCCGATGGGTCAGGCGATCGTGGGCATCATGGCCGTGCTGGCGCAGCTGCGCGTGGATACGATCCGTGCCAACACGATGCGTGGGCTCGCCTACGCGCGCTCACAAGGGCGGGTAGGAGGTCGCCCCACGGTCATGGGGCCGGAACGAACCGACGCTGCGCTGCGCATGAAGGCGCAAGGTCAGTCCAATACGCACATCGCCACGGTACTGGGTGTGAGCACATCGTCGGTGCGTCGCGCTCTCATCCGCGCCCAAGATAAGAGCGGCGCCTAGGCGTCACGAACTCGTGACAGGCCGGGTGCAGTCGTGGCACCATGAGAGTCGTACTGATGAGTTGAGGAGGGTGGAGCGATGGGTCTTGCGTGGCTGCTGATCGCCTTGGTGATCGCCCTGCTCTTCGGCATCCTGATGATCGCGATAGGTGCCGCGGGCATCGTACTCAACGTCGCGGGATGGCTGTTCGCTGGTGTCGTACGCGTTCTTAGCTGGCTAGTTGTTGGTCTCATCCGGTTTGTCGGATGGGTGATTCGAGGCATGAGGTTGGTCGTCGACCGGATCCGGGACGTTCGGCTCTGAGCGTCTCCGGGTGGGGAGCGCGACGGCGCGCTCCTGCTTGGTTAGCCCGAAGAGCTTCGCTGCTTCAGCGCGGGTGACGTCGCCGGCGTCGAGGAGTGCCTTGCCGGCTGCGGCGAGCTGCGTGCTGGCTCGCCTTGCGTCGTTGAGTGCTGTGCGGAAGGCGTGAAGTCGCTTCTTCTTCGCGCGCAGTTCCTCCTCGTCCTCGCGCAGCATGGCGTCGATCAGATCTGGGTTCTTCTTCGTGGCCATGATCCCTCCATTCGGTAGCGGATCGTCCGAGTGTTTGGGCGACCCGCTTCAGAGTCTAGCGCAGCATGAGCCGCAGATGGTAGGCTGACCCTGACGGGGTAGCAAGCATAGCAACTGTTTAACACAGTCGCTGGTTGTTACCATGGGCTCCGCCCAAACCCTGTAGGAGTGATCTCATGACTGAGCAGAGCGCGAAGCGATCGCGTGGGGTCTTCAAGGGCCTGTGGCTCAGTGAAGCCGAGTGGGCGCGAGTGCAGCGACGCATGGAGATGGCTGGGATTAACTCGTTCTCCGCCTATGCGCGGCAGGCGTTAACGGAGAGCCGGATCGCCGTGACGCGTGTCGCGTTTGACCCGGCTCCGCTGCGTGTGGAGCTGTCGAGGATCGGCAACAACATCAACCAGATCGCTCGTCATGTGAACGTCGATGGCGAGGTCACGGTCGAGCAGATGCGCGCGACCCGTGAGCTGCTGAAGCAGATTCAGCGCACCATCGACGCTGCGGCCGGAGCGGAGGTGGAGTGATGGCGGTGGTGAAGATGTGGCAGATCAAGCAGACGCTGGCAAAGGGGATCGCCTACATCACCAGGCCGGACGCGACGCAGGACGGCACATGGGTATCAACCAACACTGCGGTCATTGACCCGGGAGACTGGCGCGCAATCGCAAGACAGTTCGCGGCCACGCACGAGCGGGTAGGGGTGAGCTCACAGCGAGATGGGAGCGTGCTCGCTCATCACGTGATCCAGTCATTCAAGGTCGGCGAACGAGTCACGACCGAGCAGGCTCATCATCTTGGCGTGCAGCTCGCAGAGCGCATCACGGGAGGCGCCCATGAGTACGTGATCGCCACTCACCTGGACAAGGGACACATCCACAACCACATCATCTTCAACGCGACAAACATGCAGACCGGCCGGAAGTTCCGGTGCCAGAAGGACACGATAGGTCGGGTGCGCGAGATCTCTGACGGACTGTGCCGGGAGGCCGGGCTGACCGTACTGCCGGCTCCGGCGCGCGCAACCGGACGCAGCTTCGGTGACATCTACACGGTGCTGCGAGGCCAAAGTGCGAAGGAGCTGCTGCGCGTGGAGATCGACAAGGCGGCGGCCAAGGCGCGCACGTGGACGGAGCTCGAGAACGACCTGGAGCTCGCGGGCATCGTGACCAGCAGGCGCGGCGGCCAGAACGGCACGCTGTCATTCAGGGAGTCGTCGATGGGGCGTGCTGTGCGCGACTGGAGGCTCGGGGAGGCGTACACCGAGGAATCGATCATGGCTCGGCTGGCCCGCTCGGCGGTCAACAGGATCAGTGTGGATGAGTCAATGATCATCTCCGAGACCGACAAGACGATGACCGTGCACGTGCCCGGCACGGGCCGGCGACTGCGAATGACCGTGGCAACCGGCCAGGTAGTGCGGCACGGACGTAGCGTGCGCATCTACCTGCCGGCAGAGGACCGTCACATGCTCACCGACCGCCGAGGAAGGCTCGCAGCAACGGTCACAACCGCCGACCTATACAACTGGTTCGCCAAGCCGGATCTCGTCGGGATCGGCAAGCAGAAGGACGCGAAGGCCGGCGATATCGCGCAGGTGAGGAGCTGGCATCAGGCCCTAGACGACCTCCACGGCCTACGTGACCGCATCAACGCCAAGTCCCGGTGGATGATCGGCGCCGACGCTGACGTCGAGCACGCCCTGTCGGTGGCATCGGAGCGCCTGGACCGAACGCGGATACGCTTCCAAGACCGACTCGTGGCCGCCGCCGATCTGATGGCCAACGGCGACGACGACGGCGGGAGCCTGGCAGTCCTACAGGCGGACCTGCGCATGACCGAACGGGAAATCCGGCAGCTGAAGACCGATGTGCGGGCACTGACCGCACTGACCAGAGAGGAGTCGAGAATGTCAATCGCCGACAGGATCGAGCGGGGCGCGGCCGCGCGCCGCGCCGAGGAGATCGCCCAGCGCCAGCGGCATGCAGATCAGGCCAATGACCGGGAGACCCCCGGCCACCTGACTGCGCGCCGCGCCGAGTCGGATGCGCAGGAGGTGCGGGTGACTGACCAGAGCCGTGACCGCGACGGGGGCACGGGCCGTGATACCGGCATGACGCTGGGGGAGCGGATCGAGGCCGAGGTGCAGCGCCGCCAAGCAGCACGCCGCACTACGAACATCGAAGGGCGAACCGGAAGGAGCCGATGATGAGTAGCCTGAGTGATCAGGTCGTCGACCTGAACGAGGCCGAGGCCCGCGCCGTAGCGTGCGAGCTGCGACGGTACAGCGACATGCAGGGTGGCTTCGACATCGACGTCGCCATGGTGGAGGCGCGTGCCGAGCTCAGCGCGGACCCCGCGTATGCCTACACTCACGAGGCATACGAGCGGAAGCTCGCCGAGGTCGAGCAGCAGGCTCAACGGCTGGAGGACCAGGCAACCGATGCTGCCACACCGTTCTATCAGCTCGCCGACGACATTGAGCAGTCCAGGCAGATCAACCTCGGCGACGCCGTGGTACGTGGCCCACTCGTCGAGGTCATCGACCACGCCGGCTGGTCGCTCGACGACAAGTACGCCCAACCGCCGACCGACATGCGACGCGTGGTCCAAGCCACACGCGCCGCCGACCGTGCGGCCGAGCGATCTCGGCCCAATGGCCGTGACGCCACGCGCAGGGCGCTGGCCGAGCGCATCGACAAAAGCGTGAGAGACAGGCACGCACACGACCACATGGTCTCTGACCATAGTCGCCGGCCGAACGTCGGCGACGACCTCGGCGGAAGGAGCCGGTAGAGATGGAGATGATCGACTCGGCCAGCGAAGAGGCCAAGCAGGTCGCGGTACGCACAACCGGAGCCGGCGCCCGCACCACCATCCACTTTGCGGTCAAAGTCACAAGTATAGCTGCTCATCTTGGAGGTGGAGCGGCCATCAATGCGCTTCGCTCCATGCGTGATGCGGCGCGGCAGGCTCTGCATGAGCAGCGGACTACGGGGAAGATCACGGTGCGTGAGTTCGGGCGCACCATCACCGGCAACCGGGAAGTGGCCGATATCACCGATCAGGCGGTGGCTCGCGAGCTGGAGAAGACTCTGAAGCGCTACGGGGTGACCTTCGCCGTCGAGCGCGGCAGCGGCACCAGGACCTTCCACGTGCAGGGCAAGGACATCTCGGTCGTCGAGCACGCCCTGTCGGTGGCATCGGAGCGGATCGACCGGCAGATCGCCCGCAACGCCACCCGTCGGCGCAACGCCAAGAAGATCGAGAACCGCGCCGCGCGCACGACCCAGCAGCGTCAGCAGCGTGAGCGCAAGCAGTACCGCAGCGTCCCTGTGCCGAGCGTCCCTGTGCCGAAGGACGCAGAGCAGGACCGACCCGCCCGCTCGGCACGATAAGGAGGCCGCCCAATGAGCAAGACCCGACGCCTCTACCCAACCCAGACATTGATTCTTGTTGGGACTCTGGTCGCGTTCTGGTTAGTCAACCGCGCGAGTGAGCACGTGCGCGAGCACCTGGACGCAGGCCGGCCCGTGGCCACGATGCTCGACGGGCTGCCTAGTGCGATCACCGGCAACCTGCTGCACATCTCCATGAAGCAGACAGATCTGATTGCCGGCGCCGTCGTCGCCGGGATGCTGCTGCTGATCGTGCTGTACAACCTCGGCGGCCGGCAGAACACCAGGCCGGGCGAGGAGCAGGGGTCAGCCGCGTGGGCCGACCCGCATGACATTGCCCCGCTGAGCACCAAGGACCCCGCCCACCGCATCCAGCTGACCGCCACCGAGGCGCTGAGCATCGACACACGGAAAACCGGCCGCAACCTGAATGTCTGCGTCATCGGCGCCTCCGGTACCGGCAAGACAAGGGGATACGTGATGCCGAACCTGGAGACGGCGACAATGTCGAAGGCGATCACCGATCCGAAGGGCGAGATCTACCGCCGCAGCGCCCCTGTACTGAAGAAGGCCGGCTACCAGGTGCGGGTGCTCAACCTGGTCGACCTCCACCGCAGCGGGCACTTCAACCCAATGAGCTACTTCGATGACGCTCAGCCAGAGGCGTCGATCGCGCAGCTGACCGAGTGCATCATCACCAACACCACAACCGACGTCAAGAACCCGGGAGACGGGTTCTGGGAGCGGGCCGAGCGGGCTTTATTGAACGCGCTGATCGCGTACGTGTGGGCCACCAAGGCCGAGGACGACGGTGGCGAGCCGAGCCTGGTCGACGTGGTGGACCTACACAAGCTCATGCAGGCCAGCGAGGGAATCGACGCCGACACATTCGCCTCGAGCGTCGACGACAGGTTCAATGCCGCTGCGCAGATCGTAGAGGAGTGGCGCAAGGCGCCGGCCGATGAGGACGAGGCGGTGATGAAGGTCCTGGAGTTCGCCTGCCGCCAGTACCAGGTCTTCACGCAAGGCGCAGGTGAGACCAAGAAGTCCATCATCATCTCCCTGGGCGTACGGCTAGCCCCCCTGGACATGAGCGATGTGCGCAAGGTAATCGCCGACGACGACCTGGCGATCGACCAGCTCGGCTACGAGCCGACCGCGCTGTTCTTGTGCATCCCCGATGCCCACCAGACCTTCAAGTTCCTCGCCGCGATGTTCTGGAACAGCCTGTTCGCCAAGAACATCTACCTCGCCGACCATGAGGAGACCGGCGAGCTGCCAGTGCCCCTGCACTGCTTCCTCGACGAGTTCGCCAACATCGGCAAGATACCGGGCTTTCCGGTCGTAATTTCCACGATTCGCTCGCGCGGTATCTCGGCCAGCGTGATCGTGCAGTCCCACACCCAGGGCAAGGCGCTGTGGAGGGACGACTGGCCGACCATCGTCGCCAACTGCGACTCCATCCTGTACCTCGGCGGCCGCGACCTGGACACCTTGAAGTGGCTGTCGGCGCTCATCGGAGAGGAGACCGTCACGACCGAGGACATATCACGCACGCACGGCACAACTGGATCATGGACCAAGTCACAGCGAGCGACCAAGCGGGCGCTGATGACCCCCGACGAGATCGGCCGCATGCCAAACGATCAGGCGCTTCTACTAGTGCGTGGGCTCAAGCCGTTCAAGTCACCGAAGGTCCGGCCGTAGTGTCCGTGGTGGTGTAGGCGTCGTCGACCAGCTGCGCGAGCTCGCTGAACACCGTGCGTGTCTGCTGCGCGACTGTATAGGTCACGGGCCGGCCCTGCCGGGCTACGGTGTGCGGCGGGTCCGCGTGCAGCAGCCCACCCTCCTCGAGCGCGTGCAGATCCCGGGGCAGGGACGGCTCCGCGCTCGGCATGGCCTTGCGCACATCCTTCGCGGTGAACTTCCTGCCCAGCCTGATACACGCGAGCAGAATCGCCAGGCGGCGCGGGTTCAGCCGACTGATGGTGGCCACTACCGGCTCCGGGAGCACTACGTCGCACATGAGACGCATCCTCCCACGCCCTACCCTGACTCGTGTAATGTAACAGTTCGTTGCACCCACATCCGCACCTAACGTATAGTGCGATACATGGTCTACCTAAGGAGTATCCCATGGACATGATGACCAGCATCCTCGCCCTGTTCACGAAGTTCGCGATCATCGGCGGCGGGCTCTGGCTGGTCTGGGGCGCCATCGTCACCGGCGGCGCCCTGAAGGACCACAACGGCCCGCAGATCCAGACCGGCGTATGGCAGATCGTCGGCGGCGGACTCATCATCGCCGCTGCGGCCCTCTTCCAGAACATCGCCCTATGAGGCGCACGTCATGGAGGATGCCATTGTTGCCATGCTCAACGCCCTATCGGGCGCTGCGGCCGGGGGCACCGATGACCTGCTGAAGACGCCAGGCGAGTACAACACCGCGCTGTACGTCGCAGCCGTGACGATCCACAACACGGCGGTCAAACCGATCACAGCAGTCATCCTGAGCATCATGTTCGTCCTGATGCTCGCGTCCACCTCCACCAGGGTGGAGGGCGACCGGGAGCTCGGTGTGAGAATCATCGCCGCCACCATGTTCAAGTGCGTCATGGTCCTCGTTGTCGCGCGGTACTCGGCCTCGATCCTCAGCGCAATCAACTCCGTGAGCAGCACAATCGCCACCACTGCGAACGATGTCAGCGTCGGGGGCGCCGCCGACGTCGGCAGCAACATCGGCGATGCGATGCGCGACGACATCGCCGACGCCGGCATGGTCAAGCAGCTAGGAATGCTCGTCATCCTGCTGATCCCCTTCATCGTGGCCGAGATCAGCGGCATGCTCGCCACCGTCCTGGTGTTCGTCCGCTTCTTGCAGCTCTACATGCTCACCGCCTTCTCGTCGCTGCCGCTGGCGTTCTTCGGCCACGAGGACACCAAGCCGCTCGCCATCGGCTATCTCAAGCGATACGCGACCACCTCACTGCAAGGCGTCATGCTCATCATCGCCGTCAAGCTCTACCAGGCCCTCCTGGGCGGATGGCTCGGCAACCACGTCAGCTACGACGGTGAGACGACTGACATGTGGAACTTCGTCATCTCCAACTTCGGCAACTTCCTCATCGCACCCGCAGTACTCATCTTCCTACTGTTCGGCGCCAACAGCATCGCCAAGGCGATCGTAGGGGAGGGATAGCAGATGCTGGAGATGAAGGTCTACCGCGAAATCAGCGCCTATGAGGCCAAAGTCATGTTCGGCCTCTCCTGGCGACAGCTAGGAGCACTGGCCATCGGTATCCCCCTGGCCGGAGGGCTGTTCGCCGCCATCGCCTACACCCTCCACCAGAGCGGATCCACGTGGGAGGCAGCCACTGACACCGCCATGTGGGTCATCTTCCCCGTCCTCATACCTGTAGCCGCCTGGGGATGGTGGCGACCCAAGGGCCTCAAGCCCGAAAGATTCGTCGGCTACCTCCTACAGCACTACCTCAATGGAAAGGTGATTCGATATGACGACACCTACCGCACAGAAGCCCAACCCTTACCTGGATCTCGACCCGGCGCACCTGCCGACCAGGCGCCAGGCGCCGGCCGAGCAGCCCGCCGCAAAGCGCGCCGGCGGCGTACGGCGCGTCCTGGCGAGCATGCTCGGACGCCGCGAAAAAGAAAAGAACGAGCCGAAGCCCGGCGAGCAGCGCGGCCGCCGCGCAGGGCGAGTAGGCGCTGACAACGCCTCCGGCGTCAAGCGGGTCCCCAAGAGCACCCAGCAGCTCCTCGGCTACCAGGCAATGCTCCCCAGCGGCGTGGCCTGGCTTGGAGCAGACGAGTGGTCACTGACGCTGCGCATCAGCGACATCAACTACCTAGCCGCCGAGCAGAGCACCCAAGAGGCCATCGTCGACCGCTGGGCCAGGTTCCTGAACTCCTTCGGCGCCGGCACCCGGCTACAGGTCACCGTCATCAACCGTGTCCTTGACGAGGCGGACGTCGCCCAGCTCGTCCAAAAGCCCCACACGGGCGACGGATGGGACCACTGGCGTGACGACTTCAACCGGATCGTGCGCGGCAAACTCGCGTCCGCCAGCTCCAACACGGTCACCGAGAAGCTACTGACGATCACAGTCCAGGAGCCCGACCGGGAGAAGGCAGAGGCAACACTGCTCCGCCTCGGTCACGAGACCGCAGTGCAGCTCGCCGCCCTCGAGGAAGGGTGCCGTGCCGACATCCTCGACCGGACCCAACGCCTCGAAGTCCTCGCCCACATACTGCGCCCCCACGAGCTGGTCACCTTCAATGAGGACACGTTTCAGCCAGCGCGGCGGCTGGCGACCGCTGACTACGTGGCCCCCTGGGCTGTAGAGACGGCAGATTCGGCAGGCCCGCTCATCCTGCACAACGGCTCGGGAGATACTTACCACACGGTCCTGTGGGTGCGCGACTACCCGGTGTGGCTGTCAGACCGCCTGATCTCCGAGCTGGCCGACATCAAGTGCGACCTGACGGTCAGCCTGCACCTGGAGCCCTACGACCAGGCCGACGGCATGAGCCTGGTGCAGCGGCAGATCGCCGAGCTGGAGATGCAGACGATCGCCGAGCAGAAGAAGGCCCGCAAACAGGGCTACAGCGAGGACCTGATCCCTCACAAGCTCCAGGAGGCTACCGCCGAGGCCAAAGAGCTGCGCGCGGAGCTGGAGTCCTCCAACCAGAAGGTGTTCAGCACCGTCATGGTCATCGGCATCTCGGGTCAGACCCGAGAGAGCCTCGACCAGAACGTCAAGCGCGCCATGACCGTCATCCGCAAGCAGTCATGCGTCGCCGAGATAGCCACCTTCATGCAGCGCGACGCCCTGACCACAGAGCTGCCCATCGGCGTGAGGCGAATCCCCATGCGGCGCACCCTGACCACGGCGTCAGCCGCGATCATCGTCCCCTTCACCACCCAGGAGCTGTTCGTGCCCGGAGGCAACTGGTACGGCGTCAACGCGCAGTCCTCCAACGCCGTAGTAGCCGACCGCACCAGCACCACGAACGGCAACGGGTTCATTCTGGGCACATCCGGCTCCGGCAAGAGCGTGTTCGGGAAGATGGAGATCGCCAACGTGTTCCTGTCCCGGCCCGATGACGACATCATCGTGATCGACCCCGAGCGGGAGTACGAGCCCGTAGTCAGCGCCTTCAGCGGCGCCACTATCCGCGTGGACACCGCCAGCCACGATCGCGTGAACCCCATGGACATCGAGCTAGAGGCCGCCGGCGATGCCGACGACCCGATCACCACCAAGACCCAGTTCGTGCTCTCGATGACGAACGTGCTCATCGGTGGCAGCGACGGCCTGTCCAGCAAGCAGCGCAGCCTCGTGGACCGCGCCGCCGGCACCCTGTACCGGCGCTACGCCGCCGAGGGCGGCCCAATGCCCACCCTCGTTGAGCTGCGCGACGCCCTGGCCGCCACCGGCGACCCCGACGGCGCCGAGCTGGCCACCGCCCTGGAGATCTACACCACCGGCAGCCTCGGCGCGTTCGCCCGGCGCACCAACGTCGACGTGCACAACCGGCTCATCTCCTACGACATCTCCAGCCTCGGCACCGAGCTGCGCACCTTCGGGATGCTGGTAATCCTCGACCAGATATGGAACCGCGTTGTCCGCAACCGCGCACGCGGCCGGCGCACATGGCTCTACATCGACGAGTTCCACCTGCTGTTCTCCAACCGGTTCAGCGCCGAGTACTTCCGCAGCCTGTACAAGCGCGCCCGGAAATGGGGACTGATCCCCACCGGCATCACGCAGAACATCGAGGAGCTGCTGAGCAACGAGGACGCGCGCCTCATGCTCGCCAACTCCGACTTCCTCATGCTGCTGGGACAGAACGCCACCGACGCCGACGCCCTGTGCTCACTACTGCACTTCTCCGCCGAACAGCGCCGGTACTTCACCAACGTCCCCCGGGGGAACGGACTGATGAAGAGCGGCAACACGATCATCCCGATCGACGGACGCATCCCCACCGACTCCAAGCTGTACGGCCTGTTCTCCACCACATTCGGCGACTGATGCACTTATGAAGGGTCTACGCAGCAGCGACGGCTGGCAGGCGACCAGCAACCTCGGGCGCCTCAACCTCAACCGCCGAACCACCTCGCTCATCGGCCATGCCGGCCACGCCGCCGGCCAGGTCGCCCACGCGCCCGGAGCCGTCGGCAGTCCCGGTGACGGCGACCTCATCGACAACGCCGACCAGCAGCTCAAGGACGAGGCCACCAGCACCGTCAAGACCGCCAGCCAAGGCGTCAAACGTACCGCCGACAGTGCCATTAAGACTGCCAGAACGCGAACAGCTCCGACGGTCAAGCATGCGATGCAGGACGGCGCTAAACGGATCGGCCGCCAAGTAGAGCCTGTGCGGAGTGTTGCCTCCTCGGCTGGTGGTCGGGCTGTAGGCGGGCGTGCTGCCGGCCGGGCGATGGGCACCCGCACGGTCAGGGGCGGCATCGTGGCCACCACCCGCCGGGCGGCCGCACAGCGCGCCGCCGCGAAAGCCAAGACGGCCGCCGCCAAGACAGGTGCGCGCACCGGCGTGCGCGCCGCCCGGACCGGTGCGGCCGCGACCAGACAGGCCGCTCAGGCCGCCTCCCTGGTAGCGCGCATCGCGGCCACCGTCATCAGCGCCCTCAGCTCGACCCCCGGGCTCATTGTCGCCGCCGTCGCAGTCTCGATCGCCGTCGCGATCGCCACCATCATCTCCATCATCCCCGGCATCGGCAACGAGGCCGACAAGCAGCAGCGCTCAGCCACCCTCACCGTCACAATCCCTGCCGAATACCTCGACATCGTGACCCGAGCCGGCTCCGTATGCCCGGAGATCACCCCCAACCTGATCGCCGCCCAGATC
The DNA here is from genome assembly GCF_019325145.1 of Actinomyces sp. 594. Taxonomy (NCBI): domain Bacteria; kingdom Bacillati; phylum Actinomycetota; class Actinomycetes; order Actinomycetales; family Actinomycetaceae; genus Actinomyces; species Actinomyces sp. 594. The sequence goes on along the minus strand of NZ_PIZC01000050.1, from coordinate 7,550 downwards.
CAGCAGGAATCCAGCTGGGACCCGACCGCGGGGTCGGACCAGGGAGCCCAAGCCCACGGCATCAGCCAATTTACGCCTAGCACATGGGCCGAATCTGGCCTCGACGGCAACGGGGACGGCAAGGCCGATGTGTGGGACCCCGAGGACGCCATATGGTCCCAGGGCAACCTCATGTGCTCCCTGGTCTCAGACATCCAGGCACGCATCGACGACGGCCGCCTACCCGACGACAGCGACGTCGTCAGCCTCGCGCTGGCTGCCTACAACGCTGGGCTCGGCGCCGTAGACGCCGCCGGCGGAATCCCCGTAAATGGCGAGACTGAGAAGTACGTGCCCGCGATCCTCGCGGCCGCCGGCGGCAGCACTGACGACGGGGGCGTCAGCGCCGACCTCATCGCAGCCGTCGAATGGGCGAAAACGGTGGCAGCTGACGACAGGTACCGGTACGTGTGGGGCGGCAACGGCATCCACCAGGGCGGCTACGACTGCTCCGGCCTGACCAGCGCCGTCTACCGCCGACTCGGCATAAGCCTGCCCCGAACCGCCGCCCAGCAGCAGCAGGTCGGCACCGCCGTCACACGCGACCAGCTTAAGGTCGGCGACCTCATCTTCTGGGGCGATCCGGCATACCACGTCGCCGTCTACGCCGGCGACGGCTGGATGGTCAGCGCAGACAGCCCATTCAGCGGCATCAACTACGAGCCGATCTACGGCTCACCAAGCAGCTACAGGAGAATCCAATGACACTGCGCCGGCGCACCGCCCTCCTCGCCGCTGGCACTGCCATGGCCGTGGCCGCGTGTGGCCACACCGCCGCAGACAGTTCAGCCTCCGAACAGCCGACCAGTGCTGCCGCGACGCCCAGCATCACCCCTGGTTACGCACCAGACGGCACCCCGATCCCCAGTCGCAAGCCCACGTGGCTCGATGGCTTGCCCGACCCCGCCACCATCGACCGCACCGACCCCGAGGCCGTCATCACTGCCTACGTCATAACCGCCGAGACCTGGGACACCACCATCGACAAAACCAGCGCCTACGCATCCCAACGCGCAGCCATCTACCGCACCACCGCGCTGCGCGCCGCGGCCGAGGACTACGACCCCGACACCGCCAAAGCACAGGGCGCCTTCCTCGCAGCTGCCAAGCACGACTCCTACACCACCGTCACCATCCGCGAGATCGTCAAGGAAGGCCTCGACCCCGACCAGGACGGCGACTACCGCCGCATAGTCCACTACCTCATCACCACCACACCACGCGACGGCTCCACCACCAGCTCCGAGGCATGGGACGCATGGGTCACGACCACCCGCGAGGACGGCCAGTGGGCCATCGCAAGCATGCAGACCCAACCCACCGAGTACTGAAGGAGCCCCACCAATGCAAATCGACGCCACCACCGCCAAAGACGGCAGCGCCATCCTCACCATCGACGGCACCCAACAGCGGAAGATCAACACCGCCACTCTCGACGACGCTCGCGCCAAAGTCATCGAGATCGCCCGCGACCACGCAGCCACAGCCGGCGACAACGCCATCCTCACCGCCTCCGACCCCGATGGCACGTGGACCGTCATTATCACCCCCGACGGCACCATCCACGACCCCGCCCAGCCCCCGGCCACCTACCAGCAACCACCGGCACCAGCCGGGTCCGCCGTCCAGCAGCCTGCACCGCCCGAGGCGAAAACTCAGCAGCCCACCGCATCAATGCCCGTGGAGACTGCACCCCAGCAGGCACCTCAGCCGCGGCAGTCCTTCTTGGTGCGGGAGCAGACCGAGGAGCCCGCGACGCAGGGATGGCGGGGAGTTGCCGCACGGCTAGGAATCCGCGTGGGCCCCAGCGAGACCGAGCGTGCCGAACGGGCCGATGTGCAGGCAGTCAGCCAGCACTGGCCGGGCCCGCGCACGATCGCGATCGTCAACGCCAAGGGAGGAGCCGGCAAGACCCCGACTACCGTGCTACTCGCCGCGGTGTTCGCCCGCTACGGCGGTGCCGGTGTGCTTACCTGGGACAACAACCAGACCCGGGGAACCCTGGGATGGCGCACCGAGCAAGGACCACACGACGCCACCGTCCTGGAACTGCTGCCCCAGGTTGACCGGCTCCTGGGCACCGGAGCCCAGTCCGCCGACCTCGCCCACTTCGTGCATCACCAGACCCGAGACCGCTTCGACGTGCTTCGCTCCAAGCCCACCGCCCTATCGGCGGACCAGCGCGTGGACGCCTCGGATGTGGATGCAATCCATCAGGTTGCCTCAAAGTACTACCGACTGATCTTCGTCGACTCGGGCAACGACGAATCCGACCCCATGTGGCTGCGGATGATCGATCACACCGACCAGCTGGTGGTCGCCACTACCACCCGTGACGACCACGCCGAAGCCGGCGCCCTACTGCTCGAGGCCCTCACCAACCGGGACCAGCACGGCGCCGACCTCGCCCGGCAAGCGGTGGTCGTAGTCACCCAGGCCGATCCTCGCGCCCGGGGCAATGACATTGAACGCGTCGTCAACGGCTACCGCGACCTGGCGCGCGAGGCACGCACCATTCCCTATGACCCCGCCATGGTCGACGGCGTGCTCCGGTACGGCTCGCTCAAGCCGGTGACGCAGCGGGCCTGGATGGCGGCCGCAGCGGCGGTGGCGCGGGGCCTGTGACAACGGATAAGGCGGGCGCGACACGCCAAGACAAAGCGAGACGTCGTCCTAGGTGTACGACTAGCATATGGTCCGTGACAAAAGTTCGGCGACTTCCACGAGGTACACGGGTCGATCCCGTTTCAACGCCCTGGGTGATTGAGCGCTCCGCCAAGGAACGGTTCGATGCCATCGCCCGCAACTCGGGTATGTCGTCTGCCGCGCTCCTAGAGCTCGTCATCCAGCACCTAGCCGACAACCTCACGAGCCGCGGTGTGCCATCGTGGCTGCCACAGCCAGAACCGGATGAGGGGGAACTCCCCATCGACGAACTCGAAAACAAAGAGGGCTCCCGCCCCTAGCGGGGCGGGAGCCCAAAGATTGCGCCCTTGATCTGCCTTGTTTGGCGACAGAAGAACCAGATCCAAAGGCGTGACCCAGAAGACGAAGGAGGCAGAACGAATAAGGATCTGACCCCCAGGACATCCCCCAAGCAAACCAGAGAAGCGAGTCATCATGCCCATAACTGAACTGATGCCCACATCTGCGGTGATGTCTCCATGGTAGCAGGACAGATCGACCGCGGCGACGATACATGTACCGGCGCGGCGTGGGACTGCACGCGTGATCTGAGCCCTCGGCTTGCGGTGCGTGTGGCTACGATCGACGCGTACGGTCATGCGGTCAATCAGTACACGGGCGAGCGCCGTGTGGATGGCGTAGAGCCGGATCGGCCGTGGGCGGTGTATCTGGCTGGCGCAGATGGCCGCTACCGGCTGCTCGCGTTCGACCTCGACGCCAAGGCCAACGCCGAGGTGGCAGTGCGCGACGCCGGCATGATTGCGGGGCTCTTGAGCGACGTCGGCCTCGGCGCTGTGGTGTGCGAGTCCGGCCCCGGTGGTGGTCGTCACGTGTGGACCGCTCTGGACGAGTCGGTGGATGCCGATACCGTGGCCACGCTCGCGCGCCTGGCCCGGCATGTGTGCCCGAGTCTCGACATCGCGCCGCTGGTCAACCCGGCGACCGGCTGTGTGCGGCCACCGGGTGCACCGCACCGCAGCGGCGGCCGCTCCAGGGTGCTCAGCGGCGACCTGAGCACGCTCACGAACCCTACCGGTACCGCCGAGCAGGTCCGCCGGCTCATCGAGGCCCTGGCCCAGCTCGTCGACGACTCCGAGCCGACCCGCACCGTCGACCCGCGCAGACCGCTACCTGTAGACGATCACGCACGGCTCTACCTGCCCGGCCCGCGCCGCGAGCTGCCGGCGGCCTCGGCGGCCGCCCTGCACGAGGACGCCGCCTGCGGTGACGCCTCCGCCGTACTGTGGCGCGTCCTGATCGGCGCCGCCGCTGCCCACTGGCACCACGCCGACATCGCCGAGCTCGTGGCCACCGCACCCGGCCTCGAGCACATCCGCACCTACCGCGACCGCAGCCAGCGCCGGCCCCGCACCCGCACAGACGCCCAACGGGTCCTGCGCCGGCAGTGGGACAGGGCCGTCCGGTACGTGGCCACGAGCGGCCGCCAGGTCGGCGACGATCCCACCTTCGACGCCAGGGCCAGCGCGACCGCCGCTCTCGTGCGCCACGTCCAGTCCCGCGCCGATGCCGCCGGCGGTCGGTGGACCCACGGCGGCGGCCCCACCGACCGCCGCGTCCTGGACGTGCTGTGCACCCTTGCCCTCCAGGCTGTCCAGACCGCCGTCGAGGCAGACATACGCCGGCTGGCCCTCCTGGCCGGCATCGGCCGCGAGACCGCCCGCACAGCACTCCTCCGCCTAGCAGCCGACGGATGGATCGCCCAGGTCGCCGGCGCCGATGGACCCCACGCGGCGACCTGGGCGATCGATCCACCAGATGATTTCCACAGGGATCTAGGTGCAGGTCGGTCACAAGCGGACCCGCGCCCCGCAGGGGCCGGGTCCGCAGAGCGCACCGCCCTCCTGCACAGCCTCACCCATCGCCTTACCGATGCTGCACACGACCTGTTCACCGCTGGCGTCGGTGGGCTTGGTCACCACGCGGGCAATGCCTACGCCCGCACCAGTACCGAGCCCCAGTCCACCGCCGAGCTCGCGCGCCAGACCGGAGACTCCCCCGCGGCCACCGCCCGAACCCTCAACAAGCTCGTATCAGCCGGAGTGCTGAAGCGATCGCCTCAGGGGTGGTGCCGCTACCGCACGGACCGCCGCACGGCGGCCGCCCGTCGTGCCGGCGTCGACGGACGCCTCGCCCAGCGCGCACGCCGATACCTGATCGAGCGCGAGCTGTGGGCCTGGTGGCAGGCCGAGGACGCGTGGATGCGTGCGCCACGGCGCCCGGGTGCTAAGCGCCGCCCGGCCCGCGGCCAGCTCACGCTCGTACCCGAGACCGGCACCCACGCATACGGGCCACACCCACGCCGAGCTGACGGCCGCCTCGACTGGCGACAAGCCAGACGCGTCATCGAGCACGACCGCTACGGCCAGGCACCCCGTCGACGACCCACCGAGACCGACCCGCTGCCGGCCGCGCGCACCGCCTAGCTGGTCGGGTGGGTGAGGGTGCTGTGGGCTGGGTGCCGTCGGACCCGGCGGGGCACGGCGGGCGGTGCCCGTAGCCGGCTGGGCTGGCACCCCGCCTGGCACCCCGCCGGCACTGACATCATGGCACCGCGGTACTATGGTTGCAGTACACCGTTATTGCGTTAACGCATTAGGGTGCAGTACTATGGTCTCATAGTGCCGAGAGAGCGGAAGGGAAGCATGAGGATTGCAGTCGTTAACACCAAGGGTGGCGTGGGCAAGACAACGACCTCGATACTGCTGGCCTGCGCAGCGGTACGCGTTGGCCGAACGGTAGAGGTCTGGGACGCCGACCCGCAGGGCAGCGCAACCACGTGGGCACTTACCGCCGCGGACGCCGACGACCCCCTACCGTTCAATGTTGTAGCCGTCAATGCCACGCACCTGAAAAGACTGCGGCAGCACACCCCCACGGTCGACCTGCTGATCGTGGACACGCCACCCGGAGGAGCTGACGCCGTGCAGCTGGCGATCGACGCTGCCGATCTGGTCGTCATCCCAACACTTGCGTCGGGCATGGACATGCAGCGCGTGTGGCCCACACTTGACGCAGCCAGCCACCGCAACCGCGCAGTCCTCATCACCAGCGCCGAACCACGCACCAACGCACACTCGGCCGCCGTCGACGTGCTCACCGACCAGCATGAGCCGCTGTTCTCGACCGTCATCCCTAAACGTCAAGGTGTCCGCGCAATGTTCGGCACCAACCCTCATGGCCTGTACAGATATGACGAGCTGCTGACTGAGATCCAGGAGGCGATGACTTGAGCGCACCATCGATCCTTACCGTCGGCAACACCTACTAGCCACCATCGTGGCAGCCATGGCTTTACCCAGCACATACCAGCCGCCCGCGACATCCTCACCGCCATCACCGATCAGTCAACGAAGGAGCCCAATAATGATGATAATTACCCCTGAAACCTGGAACCCCTTCAGCCCTCGGCCTGATATATTTCTGGCCGGTGGTATCACCGGGTGCCCTGATTGGCAGGCCGACGCAATTCAGATGCTCACCGAGCTTGGCCCCGACAACCTCGTGGTCGCCAACCCCCGCCGACAGCACCCCATCCCATCGGAAGGGGGTGCGGCGATGGAGCAGATCACATGGGAGTGGCGGCGTCTGCTCGAGGCGCCCGTGATCCTGTTCTGGTTCGCCCCTAAACAAATTCAACCGATCGCGCTCATGGAGCTCAGCAAAGCGCTGGCCGAGCGCCGAAACATCGTAATTGGCGCCGACCCCGGCTACCCGAGGCGCTTCGACGTCGTGGTCCGATGCGCTCTCGAGAACTACGGACAGGTTATCGCCGAAACACTCGAAGACACGGTCGCTGACGCCGTATACCAGCTCGACCGCGTCAAAGGAGGCAGTGATGAGAGAAGTACTGAAGCGCAATGCTCTTAACGGGGGCGACATCCGCCGCAGCCTCGACGACATCACCCACTGAAAGGACACACGATCATGGCTGGTGATACCGTCATCACGATTATCGGGAATCTGACTGCGGACCCCGAGATGCGCTTCACGCCCTCGGGTGCGGCGGTCGCCTCCTTCACCATCGCCTCCACCCCGCGCAGCTTCGACCGGCAGGCCCAGGAGTGGCGCGACGGGGAGACCCTGTTCATGCGCTGCCAGGTCTGGCGCGATGCCGCGGAGAACGTGGCCGAGTCGCTGACCAAGGGCACCCGCGTGATCGCGCAGGGCCGCCTGGTGCAGCGCTCATACACCACCCGTGAGGGCGAGAACCGCACGGTGGTGGAGATGCAGGTGGACGAGATCGGCCCGTCGCTGCGCTACGCCAAGGCTCAGGTCACCCGCCAGCCCCGCGGGGGCGGCCAGGGCGGCGGCTACAACGCCCCGGCCGGCGGCGCCCCGGACGACCCCTGGGCCACCGGCGGCACCAGCTTCGGCGACGAGCCCCCGTTCTGAGAGGAATTGAAATGAGTAGTCAGAAGAAGAACAGCTTGAAGGCTACCATGGGACCACGTCGTGAGTCCGGAACGCCGGTCGCTGAAACCTTCGTTGGGGCTGCGAAGTCGCCGGCGGGCGATGATGGGCGTACCTCGCAGACCTCGGTCAGGCTGCCGGCCGATCTGCACAAGCGTGCCCGCTACTACTCGATAGACCACGATGTGAGTCTGAACCAGCTCATCGTCGAAGGCCTCGAAATGCGCCTCGAACAGTAGCGTCACGCCACGGTGCGGTGCGTTGATGCGTTAACGCAATAACGGTGTACTGCAACCATAGTACCGCGGTGCCATGATGTCAGTGCCGGCGGGGTGCTAGGCGGGGTGCCAGCCCAGCCGGCTACGGGCACCGCCCGCCGTGCCCCGCCGGGTCCG
>NZ_PIZC01000049.1:14122-35221 GCF_019325145.1 Actinomyces sp. 594 | reverse complement strand
CCCCAGCGCCAATGGTACTGCCCCCGACAGGCGGGCGGGAGAGTAGGACACCGCCGGCACACCCACCCACCCACAACCACACACACAACCGATACCGCCACCAGGTAGGCTGTTGGAGAGTCGACAGACGTAACAGCACTTGGTGTACGGGTAGAAAGCAGAAGCATGGCTTACGACAGGCGTGATGGACGCTCCGGTCAGCGGGGCTCACACGGTAGGGGCGAGGACCGACACGGGTTCCGCAGGCGCGATGATGAGCGCTCAGGCAACGGTCGCGCAGGCTCCAGCCGATCGGGTAGGCGGGACCACTCACGCAGGGATGAGCACAGCCTCGGCGTTGGGCGCCGCGGCAGCGGGCGCAGGTTCGGCTCGGACCGGGCCGGGGCCGAGCGTCGGCGGGGCGCAGACTCTCGTCCTCCGCAACGTACGCGCGTGCCTGAGCCTCCGGTGCCGGCAGAGGTACAGCCGCAAAACCTGGAGGCGTCCGCGCGGCGCGAGCTGCGCGCGCTAGGCCGGGCGAACGCGGAGAACGTCGCAAGGCACCTGGTCATGGTGCAGCGCCTACTGGATTCGGATCCCGAGCTGGCCTATCAGCATGCCCGTTATGCGGCGTCTCACGCCGGCAGGGTCGCGGTGGTGCGCGAGTCCGCTGGTATCGCCGCGTACCTGGCCGGCCACTACAACGACGCGCTGCGGGAAATCCGGGCCGCCAGGAGACTGTCTGGCCTGGACCTGCACCGCGCGATAGAGGCCGACTGCGAGCGTGCGCTCGGCCGCTACAACCAGGCGCTGAAGGTTGCGCAGCAAGCCGATCCCAAGCAGCTCGACGACCTGGAAGAGGCGGAGATCGCCATGGTGGTCTCGGGGATCCGCCACGACATGGGGCAGAGCGAGCTCGGGCTCGTTGTGATCGAAGAGGCGATCATGATGTTCCGTGGTGACCGTGAGACTCTGCGTCGACTGCACTCCGTACGCGCAGATCGCCTGGAGGAGCTCGGCCGTACCGAGGAGGCGGACAAGATCCGGGAGCGCATCGGACTGAAGGATGATGAAGCGCCGGTCGAGCCGGTCGAGGTCTACGACATCGAGGACGACTACGAGCAGGAGTCCCGTACCGCAGAACCGACTTCGCCCGATGCCGGGCTGGAGACGAGCCCGGAGGATCGGGACGGTAATGACGACGGCACCCCGGCGGAGTCCGCCGGTGAGGTCGGTGCGGCGCAGGCAGCGTCCAGTAGCCTCACGGACGACGCGCAGGTCGATAACTGGACGGAGCAGCATGGCTAACCAGTCCACCACCAGCGCTGAAGGCAGCCATCCCGCTTTTATGAGCGGCTGTGACCAGCCCTTGGCCGCGGCCTTCGATGTAGCCCTACTGGACCTTGACGGAGTCTGCTTCGCCGGGGACGCCCGGATCCCCCATGCAGCGGAAGGCGCCAACGGTGCGCGTGGGCTAGGGATGCAACTCGTCTTTGTGACGAACAATGCCTCCCGCGCCCCACAAGCGGTGGTGGACAAGCTCGCGGCGAATGATATCGACGCCTCACCCGGTGAGGTGTTCTCCGCAGCGATGGACGCCGCGGCCCTGCTACATGAGCACGTGCCCGACGGCGCCCCGGTATTCGTCATCGGCGGAGAGGGTCTGCGACAGGCACTGACTGATGAGGGATTCACGGTTGTCGCCGGCGCACAGGACTCCCCGGCGGCCGTCGTACAGGGCTGGGACGCCGCCGTGGACTGGGCGATGATGTCAGAGGGACTGTACGCGATCACAAACGGGGCACTGCACGTCGCCACGAACTTAGATGCGACTCTGCCAACCGAGCGCGGCTTCGCGCTCGGCAACGGCAGCCTCGTCGCAGCGGTCGCCAATGCATCGGGGCAGGAGCCACTGGCAGGAGGCAAGCCCTTCCCCGGCATCTACCAACGAGCGCTGCGCCGGGCAGGCGGATCCAGGCCGCTTGCAGTGGGGGACCGCCTCAACACCGACCACGTCGGAGCCCGGGCGGCGGAAATCCCCGGACTGCATGTGCTCACAGGAGTCAGCACAGCTCGCGACGTGCTGCTGGCAGCGCCCGAGGAGCGTCCCACCTTCCTGCACACTGACCTGCGCGGACTGCTGCAGCCCCATCCCGAGCCAAAGCGCACCGTCATTGACGGCGAGGCCTGGTGGCAGGTCGGGGAGCAGCGGTGGCACGTGACCTCCGCGGGCGCGGAGGGCCAGGGAGTCGGATTCCTGGACGCCGACTCCGCCACGGTCAGCCTTGACGCCTACCGAGCCCTTGCCTGCGCGTTCTGGGAGTACACCGATGCACACTCGGGCCGCGCCGACGGCTTGAACGTGCCGGAGCTTAACGTCACCGCTTAGGAACACGATTCGCGCGAACTATTTCTAGCGTAAGTCGCACAGAATTAAAAGACTGAACAATTAGGAAGAACAACGTCTGGTAAGAGTCTCCCGAAGGCGGCCACACCCAAGCCGGGGCCGCAGCCCGTGCAGGCGCCTGGTCCCGCGCCGGACTTGGCGGCACACCTGGAGGCGCTCGCCGGCCTGCCGCTTGAAGAGCGCGCGGCCGGACTGGCAGCTATCCACGATGGGCTCGCCGGCCAATTGCGCCAGACCCAGATCTGAGAGCAGAACCGGGATCCTCACGGCATGGCACGACTTATCCGCATCGACTCCGAGCTGGTCCGGCGAGGACTGGCGCATTCACGTGCCCACGCCGCCCGCCTAATTGCTGACGGCCGAGTGAGTGTCGACGGCGTGCCCGTGCTCAAACCCGCCCGTCAGGTCAATCCGGCGCAGGCGATCGAGGTGACCGCCCCGGACGGGGATGACTACGTATCACGCGGCGCCTACAAGCTCGCAGGCGCACTCGACTCCCTCGCCGAGCGCGGACTGGCGCCGCCTATCGCCGGTCGTCGGTGCCTTGACGCCGGCGCCTCCACCGGAGGCTTCACGGATGTGCTGCTGCGCCGGGGTGCCGCGCATGTGGTTGCGGTGGATGTCGGTTACGGTCAGCTCGCCTGGTCCCTACGCAACGATCCGCGTGTCACTGTGCTGGAACGCACAAATGTGCGCACACTCGACCCGGGGGCGGTTGCCCCGGCGCCCGCACTCGTCGTCGGCGACCTGTCCTTCATCTCGCTGACCACAGTGCTGCCCGCGCTGGTTGCCGCAGCCGCGCCTGACGCGGACCTGCTGCTAATGGTCAAGCCCCAGTTCGAGGTCGGCAGACAGCGCCTCGGCCACGGGGGAGTGGTCCGCGACCCCGACCTACACATCGAGTCGGTGCTGAATGTGTGCAGCTGCGCCCACCGCCTGGGACTCGGAATCGATGCGGTCACCGCGTCGCCGCTACCCGGGCCGGCGGGCAATGTCGAGTACTTTGTGAACATGCATGCCGGGCAAGCCGACTCGTCGGCGGACCTGGCGGGAGCTGCGCTAAGGCACGAGGTGCGTCAGGCAGTCGCGGCAGGACCCGCAGGACGCAGCAGCGACCGCAGCCGACGCACGGAAGGAGGCGAACATGAAGACCCGAGTCATCCCCGGGACGACCGCTGACTCAGGCGCTGGCGGCTCCGCCGCACTCCCCGCCTCACCCACGGACGGGCCCGCCGCAGTCGGCGCCGCAGCGGACCAGCCGCGCCTACGGCGCGTCATGGTCCTACAGCGTGACCTCAACGACAAACCGGTACCGCCCCATCGCAGGGCCGCGCCCACCGCCACCGCGGTAGCGCGGGCGGAGGCGGCTTTGCGTGCGCACGGCGTCGAACCCGTCGAGCCCGGATTCGAGGGCGACGTCGACCTGGTGCTGGTTATGGGTGGAGACGGCACCATTCTGCGTGCCAGCGAAGTCGCCCGTGAGCGCGACGTGCCGCTGCTCGGTATCAACACCGGGCACGTGGGTTTTCTCGCCGAGGCCGATCCCGACGCCGTCGAGCAGGTAGTGGCGGATCTCGTGGCCGGCAGGTACGTGGTTGATACCCGGATGACCATTGAGGTGGAGGTGCAGGCCCCCGACGGATCGGTGAGCCGGGACTGGGCCCTGAATGAGGCGGCCTTGGAGAAGCGGGACCGCGCCCGCATGGTCGAGGTAGCCGTCGGGGTTGACGGCCAGGCCGTCTCCTCCTTCGGCTGCGACGGACTGGTGATGGCCACGCCCACCGGATCCACCGCTTACGCATACTCCGGCGGCGGCCCGGTCATCTGGCCCGAAGTCGAGGCGCTCCTGCTGGTGCCGCTGTCCGCGCACGCACTATTCACCCGACCGCTCGTGGTAAGTCCCAACTCACGCCTGGAGGTGGTCATCTACCACGCCGGGTTCGGTGGAGCAGAAGTGTGGTGCGATGGGCGCCGCTGCCTCGACGCTCCGACGGGATCACGCATCAGCGTCACTCGTGCGGACCGCCCGGTGCGCTTGGCACGCTTGAACACCGCACCCTTCGCCACGCGCCTGGTACGCAAGTTCGATCTGCCCGTCCAGGGGTGGCGTACCGCGGAGGTCCCGGCAACGCTCCCCGGGCAGGACGGCGATACGCAGTGATTGAATCCCTGCACATTGAGAACCTCGGTGTCATAGAGACGGCCGACCTCCAGCTCAGCCCGGGACTGACCGCCCTGACCGGGGAGACTGGCGCCGGAAAAACGATGGTGCTCACCTCGCTGGGACTGCTACTGGGGCAGCGCGCGGAGGCGACCGTGGTCCGCGCCGGCGCCGACCGGGCCCTGGTCGAGGGAGCGTTTGTCCTCTCGCCGTACTCGCGTGCCGCATCACGTGCGGCGGACGCCGGCGCGGAAATCGACGACGACTTGCTGCTTGCCTCGCGTACCGTTCCCGCCTCGGGCCGCTCGCGTGCCCACCTCGGCGGCCGGGCAGTACCCTCGACCGTGCTGGCAGATGTTGGTGCGCGTCTGGTCTCCGTGCACGGGCAAGCGGATCAGTTGCGGCTGCGCTCTGCCTCCGCCGGGCGTGCGGCGCTCGATGGCCTAGGCGGCCCCCGCCACGCTGCCCTGTGCCGCCGCTACGCCGAGGCCTATCAGGCCAGAAATGCTGCGGCAGCCGCCTTGGAGCAGTGGCATGCCGGAGCTCAGGCACGCCGCGCCGAGGCCGAGGACCTGCGCCGTTGGTTGGAGCAGTTGGAAAAGCTCGCCCCACAGCCGGGGGAGGACACCGCCCTGACCGCTGAGGCCGAACGCCTGGACCATGCGGAGGACCTGCGCCGTGCCGCCGCCATTACCCGCACCGCCCTGGCCGGCGATGAGGATACGGCTAGTCCCGAGGTTGCTGACGTGACGGCTCTGATCGCCGCTGCCGAACGGGCCCTGGCCCGGGTCGCCGACGTCGACCCGGCCCTCACGCAGATCGGTCAGCGCCTGCATCGGTTGGGCATCGTTAGCGCGGATCTTGCCGGGGAGCTGTCCGCATACCTTGCCTCGCTCGACGCCGACCCGGCCCGCCTGGCGTGGGTACAGGAACGCCGCGCAGAACTCGCGCGTGCCTGCCGTGAGATCGGCGGTCCCAGCGCTGCTCTCGACGACGTGGACTCCATGCTCGCCTGGGGCGAGGCAGCCGCCGCCCGCCTGGAGGAGCTAGAAGGATCACATAGTGCCGCTACCGAGCTGACCGAGGACCTCGCCGGTGCGCAAGCTGTGCTGGAGGACCTTGCCACCGAGCTCTCAGCCGCTCGGCATGGCCTGGCCGAGCGCCTGCAGCAGGCAGTCAATGCGGAGCTGGCGGGGCTGGAGATGAAGGATGCGCGGCTCGTAGTCGACTTGGAGCCGCTAGAGGAGCTCGGTCCCACCGGCGCTGAAACCGTTTCCCTGCTGCTCGTCTCCCACCCCGGTGCACCGGCACTGCCTTTGGGCAAGGGCGCTTCCGGGGGTGAGCTGTCCCGGATCATGCTGGCCCTGGAAGTGGTCCTCGCCGAGGCCGCCTTAGATGAGGCGGAGCACGATGACCCGGCCAGGGACTCGGCGCATCACCGCCGTACCTTCATATTCGATGAAATTGATGCCGGCGTGGGTGGCCGCGCAGCCAGGGAGATAGGACGCCGTCTTGCCAGGCTCGCCCGTAGCCACCAGGTGGTGGTAGTAACTCACTTGGCCCAGGTTGCTGCATGGGCGGATACGCAACTCGTGGTACGCAAGGAGAGGGGCCCCGATGCTGCGGGAGACGCTCCCGCACCTCAGCATGCCGGGGACAACCTGCCGACGGTACGAACCCGCGTCCTGGCTGTCACCGGGGACGCCAGGGTCCGGGAGCTCGCCCGCATGCTCTCCGGCCATGATGACTCAGAATCCGCTCTTCGGCATGCCGCTGAGCTGATCGACGAGGCCCGCATGGCACAATCCCAGTCGTGAGGCTCCCGTTTTCGCTCCGCAAGCAGGCCCAGCCGGCGCCGGACCGTCCCAGCGGCATGGTCCGGGTGGACGCGCGCACCAAGAAACTCACCAAACGGCTCCAGCCCGGTGAGATCGCCGTGATCGACCACGTTGACCTTGACCGCGTGGCGGCCGAGGCGCTGGTGGAGTGCAAGCCAATGGCCGTCCTGAACGCAGCCCCCTCAGTGTCCGGCCGCTACCCCAACCTCGGCCCGGGCATTCTCATCGATGCGGGCATCCCGCTGATCGACGACCTTGGTCCGGACATCATGCGGCTACATGACGGGCAGCGTGTCACCGTTGACCTGGACGCCGACTCCGAGCACGCGGGCAGCGTTCAGGTGGAGGGACGCGCTCACCACCGGCGCGGCCACGGGCACGGCAATGAGGCAGGCGGGGCCGGCAAGTCCGGCAGTGCGGACAGGCCCGATCACGCTGCTGCCCTTGCCGAGGGCACCATTCAGACGCGGGAGAGCATCGACGCGCTCATGGAGGCCGCCCGGGAGGGGCTTGCGGTGCAGCTGGAGGCCTTCGCCGCCAACACCATGGAGTACATGCGGGGTGAACGCGACCTGCTCCTCAACGGGGTGGGTATGCCGGACATACGCACGGCAATCAGCGGCAAGCACGTGCTCGTCGTCGTTCGCGGCTACTCCTACAAAGAGGACCTCAAGGCGCTCAAGCCCTACATTCGCGAGTACAAGCCCGTCATCATCGGCGTGGACGGCGGTGCCGACGCGGTCCTTGAAGCGGGTCTCAAGCCCGACATGATCGTCGGTGACATGGATTCCGTGTCTGACAAGGCCCTGGAATCCGGTGCCGAGGTCATTGTCCACGCCTACCGGGACGGGCGCGCGCCGGGCCTGAAACGCGTTGAGGACCTGGGGGTGGAGCACACCGTGTTCGCCGCCACCGGCACCAGTGAGGACATCGCCATGCTGATCGCCGACGAGGCCGGTGCCGAGCTCATCGTCGCCCTGGGTACGCACGCAACCTTGCTGGAATTCCTCGACAAGGGACGCGCCGGCATGTCCTCCACCTTCCTGACCCGGCTGAAGGTGGGCGGGCGCCTGATCGACGCCAAGGGCGTGTCCCGCTTGTACCGGGCGCGTATCTCCGGCTGGCAACTGGGGCTGCTGGCCCTGGCTGGGCTGGTTGCCCTGCTCGTGGCCCTCGCCTCCACCCCGGGGGGCCAGACCTTCCTCGGGCTGTCGGGGGCAGTCTGGGACGACCTGGTCAACTTCTTCCGGTCCCTGGTGGGACTTACCCCTAGCACACCCTCCGTCTGAGCAAGTACAGGACTCTTCATGATCGACTTCCGTTACCACCTGGTCTCGCTCATCTCCGTCTTCCTCGCCCTCGCCGTAGGAGTTGTTCTGGGGGCCGGACCGCTGCAGAACTCACTCGGTACCGCCCTGAATGACCAGGTCACCTCCCTACGGGCAGATCGGAATGACCTCCAGTCCCGGCTGGAGCAGACGGAGACGGCCGTAAACGACCGCGACGAGTACATCACGGCCGTCGGTGAGTCCCTGCTCCCCGACACCTTGAAGGACCAGCGCGTGGCCATGGTGGTCATGCCTGGTGCTGAGGGCGGAGACATTGACGACATCATCACCGAGATCGAGACCGCCGGCGCCACGGTTACGGGCCGGGTCACCCTAACTGCGGCGTGGGCCGAAGTCTCCCGGGAGTCCTTCCGCTCGACCTACTCCGGCCAGTTCGCTCCCTACCTGGAGAGCACTGCGGCAGACGGCAATGCGGTCCTCGGCCAGGGCCTGGCCGAGGCACTGACCACCGAGGGAGACAACGCCACCGCCCTGATGGAACTGCTGACAGCATCCGACACCCCCCTGGTCACCGTGGATGCGCAGCTGTCCGGCGCGGCCAGCATGATCGTTGTTGTAGGTCCGCGTACTGCTGCCTCCCCCGACGGGAGCGAGCCGACTGCCGCAGCCACGGCCGAGCAGGACTCCGCCGCCTGGACCGCAGCACTGACAGGGGTGGCGTCCGCAGCCACGACCGTCGTCGTCGGCGCGGCCGACGCGCAGGCGGACATCGTCTCCGTTTTGCGCACCGCGCAGTCTCCCGTGACCACGGTGGACTCCGTGGGCCAGGCCACTGCCGCAGTGTCTACCCCGCTTGCGCTCGCCGCCACAGCCGCGGGAACCGTGGGGAATTACGGGTTCGACGCCGGCGCCGACGCGATTATCCCGCCCGTCTCCCGCTGACGCCGACTAGGCTTGCAGCCATGACGCCCATCGTGCCGCCGGGAAGCGCTGCCACAGCCCGCAGCGCGGTGGTGGCATCCCTGGCTTCCGCGCTTGCCGCTGCGGCGGCCTCCGCGGCCCTGGGACGCGCGGACCGCCGGGAGCGGCGCCTTGAACGCACGAACTTCCACGGCCGCGCCGTCAGCCTGCGCGGAGGCGTCGGCGTTGCAGTCGGAGCCACGGCCGCAGGCGCCTGCTCAGAGCGGCTCCTGCGCCGGCCCACCGAGCCGGTGGGAGCCAATGCCGCGATTGCGGCCGTCACGGCGGTGACGGCCGCGGGCGCCGCCGGCCTGATTGACGACTTAGATGCTGGTGCTCACGACGGCGGCACACCCGCCAAAGGGCTGAAGGGGCACCTGACAGCCCTGCGTCGCGGCCACCTGACCACCGGCGTGTTGAAGGTAGCCATTATCGGCGGCGGTGCACTGGTAGCCGGCGGGCTGCTAGCCACCACCAGGAAGCATGCGGATACAGCGCAGGCGGTGGCTGACGCGGCTAACAGCGCCGTCGTGATCGCCTCCTGGGCCAATCTTCACAACCTGCTGGATCTGCGTCCCGGGCGCGCACTCAAGGCAGCGGTACTGGCCAGCGCACCGCTGCTGGCCGATGAGCGCCGGGAGGCTGCCTCCAGTCGTGTTTTCGCCGCGGGTGCCCTGGGCGCGGCTGCTGCGGCACTGCCGGGAGACCTGGGAGAGGTCACCATGCTGGGCGACACCGGCGCCAACGCGCTGGGAGCCCTGGTGGGAACCGCCCTGGCCGCGCACCCGAGCCGCACCCTGCGCGTAGTGGCCGCGATTACCGGGACAGGGCTGGTTCTGGCCAGTGAGAAGGTCTCCTTCACGCGGGTCATCGAGGGCAACCGCATCCTTTCCGCCGTTGACCGTATCGGGCGCCGTGCTCCGTGAACCGCCCGGCCCCCGTGACGCCTCCGTCCGCATCAGCCTCCGCGACCGTGCCCACCACAGTGCGTAATGACTCCGGGGCCCCACGATCCGACACGTCCGGTAGCAGGGGACATGCAGCCCTGGGGGCGGCCGGCGGCGTTGCCGGACTGACCCTGGTTTCGCGGGCGCTCGGCTTCCTGCGCTGGATCGTACAGGCCACCACCGTAGGCGCCGGGACCGTAGCCGGCGCCTACGCCACCGCCAACCAGATACCCAACGTACTGTACGAGGTGGTGGTTGGCGGGGCGCTGGCCGCCACAGTGGTTCCCCTTCTGGCCGGCCCGGTTGGTGCACACCGCGAAGGCGAGGTCTCACGCACCACCTCCGCACTGCTGGGGCTGGTGCTGGTGGTACTTACTCCGCTGGCGCTCTTCCTGGCGGTTTGTGCCGACACGCTTGCCGGTTGGTTCCCGGCCTCGCAGGGCGTGGATCCCGGTATTCAGCGCGACCTGGTGGCGTCCTTCCTGCGCATGTTCGCCCTACAGGTTCCTCTTTACGGGATCGGCGTGGTACTCACCGGTGTGCTCCAGGCGCACGGCCGCTTCACCTGGCCGGCGCTCACGCCCGTTCTTTCCAGCCTGGTGGTTATGGCCACCTACGCTGTGTACGGGTTGCTGAGCACCGGCGCGGATACGGGCTCCCCGGTGGCCCTGCAGGTGCTTGGTTGGGGGACGACGCTCGGGGTTGCGGCCCTGTCACTGCCTTTGTTGTGGCCCGTGCGCCGGCTGGGGGTGCGGCTGCGGCCAACCCTGCGCCTGGGGCGCGGGACCGCCGCGAGGGCACTGCGCCTGGGCAGCGCCGGGGTATGGACTCTGCTCGCCCAGCAGCTGAGCGTCGTGGCGGTACTTGCACTCGCCCGGGCGGGCGGGAGCACCGGGACAGTGGCCGTATACCAGTACACGCAGGCTGTCTACGTGTTGCCGTACGCTGTGCTGGTGGTGCCAGTGGCCACCGTGATCTACCCCCGGCTCGCCGCTGCCTTCACGCGGGGCGGGGGGGATGACGACGCCCGCCTGCTTACGGCCCGCTCTACCGCGCTGGTGACGGGCGTGGCCGTGGGAGGGGCCGGAATGCTATTCGCCGCGGCGGACAGTGCCGAACGCTTCTTCTCCCTGCTGGCGGACGTCGAAGGCATGGGCACCGCTCTGGCCCTGCTGGCGCCGGGCCTGGTGGGTTATGCACTCATCTATCAGGTCACTCGTGCGCTGTACGCCGCGGATCGGGCCCGGGGAGCTGCCTGCGCCGCTGCCGCCGGCTGGATCACGGTCGCCCTCGCATCATGGGTAGCGGTGCGGCTGCTCGCTCCGCACGGCGGCGACGGGGTGGCCACGCTCAAGGGGCTGGCCCTGGGCACGACTGCCGGGATGTGCGTGGCCGGGGCCGGGCTGCTGGTGGCACTGGCGGGTCGCATGGAAATACGGGTGCTGGCGCCGACGGCGCGTGTACTGGCGGTAACGGTGCCAGTGGCCGCCGTGCTCGGAGGGGCCTGCAACTGGCTCAGCCGTCAGCCGGCAGGTGTTGTCGGCGGGGTGGCGGCGGGAGCCGCCGGGGCGGTGGTGACTGCCGCCGCCACCGGTGCCGCCATACTTGTGGCGGACCGGGAGATGCTGACGGCACTGCGGCGTCGGCGTGCTCGTCCCAGGGCGCACGGCCGCGCCGCTGCGGGCGAGCAAGAGTCACAGGAGATGAGATGAACTCATACGTGGAAGACGCCGAGCGGCCAGGAGCACGGGCCAACTCGGACCGCTTGCGCATCATGGAGGTGTCGGGCAGCGCTGCTGGCGGCATGCGCGCCCACGTAGCCGAGTGCGCCCGAATCCTGGCCCAGGCGGGCCATGACGTGATTGTGGAGGCTCCTGCTGAGGTGATCGCCGGAGCCGACTTCGGGTGTGCCCGCACCGAGCCCCTCACGATCGGAGCTCGTCCCACTCCCGGCGACGGAGCGGTAATTGCCAGGCTGCGTCGGCTCGGGCGCCGCGCTGATGTCATCCACGCTCACGGGGTGCGTGCCGGGGCCCTGGCCGGGCTGGCCCTGGGTAGGCGCCGCCCGGGCCGTGCCCGCCTGGTGGTGACCATCCATAACCAGCCGATCGGCGGACGGCTCACTACCGCCGTCGGCAACCGGCTGGAGCAGCTGGTGGCAGCGCGCGCTGACCACATTCTTGCGGTCAGTCCGGATCTGGCCGAACGCCAGCGCAACCGCGGAGCCGAGCGGGTCGAGCTCGCTGTCATACCTGCGCCGAGGCGAGATGAACAGAACCTGGCACCGCGCGCCTCCTCCGTCGAATCGGCCTGGCGGGGCGCCCCCAGGCGCATACTGACCGTCGCCCGGCTGGCGCCCCAGAAGGGCTTGGAGCTGCTGCTGGATGCCGCGGCGCTGGTGGCCGCCCAGGCCGCGGATGGCTCCGGCAGGACGCCGGACCTGGCCTGGGCGGTTGCCGGTGAGGGACCAGGACGGGCCGCGGCCGAGGCCCGTATCGGCGCCGAGTCGCTGCCGGTAAACCTGCTGGGGCGGCGAGAGGATGTGCCCGCGCTCATGGAGGCAGCCGACGTCGTCGTGCAAACCAGCCTTTGGGAGGGCCAGCCGATCGCCCTCCAGGAGGCCCTGCAGGCAGGCGCAGCAATCGTGGCTACCGATGTTGGCGGCACCGCCGCCACCGCCCGTGGGGGCGCCATTCTGGTGCCCCCGCAGCCGCAGGCGCTTGCGGACGCGATTACTGGGCTGCTGCGAGATGCACAGGCCCGTGACCGCGTGCGGGAACGCGCCCGGCGTGCGGCCGAGCGGCTGCCGCACGGCACCGACCTGGCCGCCCAACTGGAGGCCGTCGTCGCCCACCGCTGAAACAAACCGAATCGTAAGGAGAGAAACCAGTGAATCAGCCGAGTCGGCTCAGGGATGTCCACGACCTGACGCGTCGCGTCGTCAGTCATGAGCGCGCCTGGTCAGGGCCGATCTTCACGGTGGACGATGACGCCGTGATACTCGCAGACGGGCTCGCCCCGGTGCGGCGTCAGACGGTTGCGCACCATGACGCCGTGAACGTCGTGGCACTGCGGGAGGGAAGTGAATCCTCCCAGGCGGATGCGGCCGCCGAGATCCTCATGGTGCGCCAGTACCGTCACCCCGTGCGGGCCATGCTGTGGGAGATTCCAGCCGGGCTGCTTGACGTGCCTGGGGAGTCACCGCTGGCGGCAGCGCAGCGTGAGCTGGCCGAGGAAACCGACTACATGGCGGCGCGCTGGGACGTGCTGGTCGACTCCTACGCCTCGCCGGGGTTCACGACCGAGGGGGCACGCACCTTCCTGGCCCGCGAGCTGACTCTGCTGCCGGAGGACGCGCGGACCGTCCGCGAGGCCGAGGAGGCGGAGTTCGAGCCCACCTGGGTGCGCTTCGACGACGCCGTGGAGGCAGTCATGCGCGGCCTGCTGCACAACCCCTCAACCGTGATCGGTATTCTCGCCGCGGCACGCGTGCGCGACCGCGGCTACACGGGTCTGCGCCCCGCCGATGCCGTTTGGCTGCGCAGTCCCGAGAGCCTGTGAGGCGCCTGTCAGTCCTCGTCATCTGGCGCGGTCACATCGCCGTCGCGGTCCAGGGTCGAGTCCTGGGTGGCGCCCCCGGTCGGGTTGGATGCTGACTCCTCCCCGCCCTCGGTCACTGACGCAGCGTCAGCAGCATCGTCACCAGAAGCAGAGGTGTTACCACCCGAGGTCTGGAAGTCGATGTCCGGGATGATCGTCTCGGGACGGTACACCACACGGTAGTGGAACGGGTCCGCAGCCGAGGCGTCGGTCTGCTCGACGAAGTAGGTGACGTTGTCAGACAGACCCAGGAAGTGCTTCTTGAACAGGTAGCCGCCGTCCTCGTCCTTGCCGACCAGGCAGATGACCTCCAGTTGGCTGTCTTCGCTGTCGGCGGTGATGGAGCAGTACCCTTCTATCTCGAGAAGGTACTTGTCCGTGATGCCGTTGAAGAAGACGATGCGACGGTTGATCTCGAAGTTGTCTGATGCCTTGGAGATGTTGTTGGACGCGGTCTCGGCTGCGTCGGAGCAGGCTGCCAGCCCTGCTGAGGCTACGGCGAGTAGGGGCAGGACGGCGAGTTTGCGGATAACGTTCTTCACTTGTCTTCCTTCTTGGAATGGCTCGCCAGAGTGCTGGCGCTGCAGTCTTGGATCTGTTGGATGAGTGCGGGGACGCGATAGGTGATACGTACCGCGCGGGTGTCCTATCGTGCCACGCTTAGGTGCCCCTGATTTCACTGCCCGCATCGTGTCCCGCTGGATAGCCTCCCATGTGCGCCATCATGCGGCTCTTCCGCGGCAGCGTACCGCCACACCTGGGCTCAGGTGGTTATGCCGCTGCGCCGGGAGGTAGAGGCAGCCGGTGTGGCTGTCATCGCCAGCGATGCTGGGGTCTCGCATGCCGGGTATTAGTCATGAGGCCCCTAGGCCCCTGGACGTCGCACAGTACGCAGCGAGCTTGTGGTGGGGCGGGTTGGTCGTGGGCGCTTGGGGACGCATATTGGGTGGTATCTCTTGGCGGATTGGTTGCACTGGTTGTCTGGGCTAGTGGTGTCAGTTGTTTGGGGTGCTTGTGGGGGTGGGTGAGGGTAGGGGTGTGGGGTAGGCGTAGTAGGGGCGGGCTTGTTCCATGGTTTTGTCTAGTCCGGGGATGGGTTGGTTCTGGCAGAGCCAGGGGAGGGCTGATTGGGTCAGGGCGATGAGGTTTTCTCGCATGTCGCCTGCCATGACCGAGGCGTGGTCGATGCGCAGGGCGAGGTAGTGGTCCCCGCAGGTGAACGCGGTGCTGCCGTAGTCGGTTTCGGCGCCGGGGCTGGAGGTGCGGGCCTCGCCTTCCCCGTCTATGCCTTCGAAGGTGAAGGATGACACCTCCGGCCCCCAGGCTAGTGATCCGTGGTCCCATGGGCCGCGTTCGTCGTAGATGTACCAGAACGCAGAGTAGAAGACCATTCTGTCCCGGCCTGGATGATATGCGCGGCACTCGGAGGCGGTGGTTATGTTCTTGTCTGAGGCGGTGATGGTGATGTTTGGGCCGAACATGGCGTGCAGGGCTGTGTTGGGGATGCCGGGGCAGGTGTATTTCTCGTCTTCTCCGGTGGGGGCGGTGGTTGGGACTACTGCTGTTGCCGGGGCCGCGGAGGGCGAGGCCTGGTTGCTTCCGGGTATTAGGGAGCAGCCGACTAGTGCCAGGCACGCTGCCGTAAGCGCTGTGAGCATCGTAGGGGCAGCGCGGTGTGCTAGGAGACGGCGCCGCTTGCCGTTTGCGGGCCTGCGCCTGTGGTGGTTGGTGGGTGTTGGAAGCATGGCTTGGTTTTCTCCGCTGGTGGTTGCGACGTGGCGCTAGTTGTGGTGGGGCTCTGTTAGTCCTCGTCGTCCTGCGCGTCCGTCTCGCCCTCGCCCCATGTGTGGCTAGGCGCGGTGCTGCTGTCGGGGTTAGCGGTGCCCCAGCCGTCGTCGAACCCGTCTTTTCTGGTTTTGGTTAGGTTGTTGAGATCCGGGTTTGTGGAGCTTTGGAGGTTGTTGCCGACCTCGGAAAGGCCGATGCGGGTGTTGGAGTCGGCCAGCTGCTCGGGGGTCATGTTCTGGGTGAGGTTGTTTCCGTCCTGATCGATGATAATGTCCACGACGTAACCGAGGTTGTCGGCGCGTTCTAGGACGGCTTTAAGGTCCTCTTCGTTGTACAGGCCGGAGTTGAGCAGCGCCAGGGTGAGCTGGCGGTTGTTGGCGGCAGCCGCAGTGCTCTCGATCTTTTCGGCCTGGTTGCGGGCCTGGTCGGTGTTGTCGGTACCGAAGGGCTTGCCCAGGTCGACGCCGAGGGACAGCACTGAGCCGGCCACGGGTATGAGACCGGCCAGGAACGAAGTGACGGAGTTTGCGTCGTCGTGGGCGGAGTCAGTCTGCTCTGCCATGGCCACCAGCTGGTGGGCCGCGGCCCCGGCGAAGAAGGCGTTGGTGCGACTCTGAGACCTGACGGCCTCCTGGAGGGCGGCAGCGTCGCCGGTGTTGTTGTACCGGTTGACGGCGTCCTGGAGCTGCTGGGTGTGGTAGTCGGTCATGGCGCCGCCCAGGGTGGTGGAGGCCCACTCATCCAGGGAAACCTGGCCGATGAGATTGGTCAGCGCCCGGTCGGTGAACAGCGGGTAGTAGCTGGTCCCTCCGTCAGAGCCGGAGCCGATGCCCAGTGGCGCGCCCTCGTTGCCTTTCTCGGTGGAAGCGTCTACGCCTTGGGGGTGGCGGGCCATGACCGCGGCGACGGACCGGCGGGCGTCGGGGGACAGGCTCAGAGGGTCCTCTCCGGAGCCGAGGCCGTTGAGGATGCCGGAGGTGGCGGTGGCGCGGGCGGACTCCTTGTACTGCCTGGCAGGGTCTGCCATGCTGGGGGAGGAGAGCCGGTCGATCCGGTCGGCGAGCATCGCCCAGTCGGTAGTCCATTTCTGATTCTGAAGCCGACCCTGTTCTATGAGTTGCTGTATGCGCTTGGCGTGCTTAATAGAGTCGTTCGCGCTTACTGGGGTGGTGGTGCCGTCCGGGTTGGGGACCAGCCACTCGGTGGCAGCGTCGAGGTTGCCGGTCATGGCATGCACCACCCCGGCCAGCGGATTATCTGTTGGGCCTATGGGGAACTCTTTGTTGTAAGCGTCCCGACCCTGGGGCTGAAAGCTCCCAGGATCGGGGCTGTAGTCCTCCAGTCGGCTGGCCAGGGTGACAAGGAACACGTCGTTGTAGTCCAGGCCGATTTCCTCAGGGGTGCCGTCGGAGTCGATGTCGGCCTGTCGGGAAGCGGCGAGCATCTGGTTCAGCGCACCGATGCGCAGGTTCTTGCCCTTCTCCTCGGCATAGTCCACCAGCCGGTTGGCGTAGGCCTCGGCCTTCGCATCGTCCCAGGTCCTGGAGGCAGTAGCCAGCATGTGGCCCAGAGCGTCGGCCAGATCCTCACCCGCATCAGGCCGTTCAGTGGTGCTGATGCCCTGTGGGTGAGTGAAGGTCAATTGGTCCTGGATGTCGGCGGGTAGGTCCAGCAGGCGGCCGGGTCCGATGTTGGCCAGGATGGTGTTGGCGTAGACCGCGTCATCCTGGTTGGCCTGGACGCGCCCGATGAGCTCGTCCCACTCCTCGGGGGTGCAGCCGTTGATGGAGTAGTCCACCATCTTCTCGGCGTCGGCGCGGGCCTGGTTGACCTTGTCCACCTGATTGTGCGTTTTGACGTTGTCGTCGGTGTCCTCGGTGCCTTCGGGCAGCCAGTAGGCGATAGTGCCGTCATCAGCAGTGGTAGTGATACCGCCCTCGTTAGCGGCCTTGGCCGCAGCCAGGCGGGCCTTGAGGGACTTGACCTCGTCATCCAGGGCGTCAGCGTGGTTGCCAGCGGTGTTGGAGCGTCCGGCCAGCGACGCGGGATAGTCCTGCATCCGGTTGGTGCTGGTTACCGTCTCCCAGCTGGTCTCGGACTGGTTCTTGTAGTCGGTCAGCTTGTCGATGATGTCCTGGACGCCGTCGGCGTCAAGCGAAACGTAAGTCATTGCTCACTGCCCCACTTTGCACGGTAGTCGTCCTCGTCAACATAGGTAGGCTCGCCCTCCCAGTCTCTGCTGACTTCTACGGTGGCCTTACGCACGTTGGAGATCATGGAGTCGATGACCCCCACCAGCGTGTCGTGCATGGTGTCGGCCAGCGGGGACTGCCACACGGAGTCCTCTCCGCCCAGGCCCTGGGTCAGCAGGGTGGACTTGGGAGTCATACCCTCGGTGGCCGGATCCGCATCCAGATCATCCTGAGCCTGCTCAAGCGCGTCAACCACCCTCTTCAAAGCGATCTTCTTGTAGTTATAGTCTTCACCATCCCCCGGTGGTGTCGTGGGCAACTGATCCACCGGGAAGGGCGCAGGCCCTGGCGACGGGCTGGGGGTCGGACCAGACATTGACAAACATTCCTTTCAAAACTCATTCGACCTAGCGATAGCGACTCTCTGGAAGCCTTTGTAACCTGTCCGAGAATAGCTAGGGTTGTTTGGTTGGTCTGGTGTTGAGCGTCTGGATCTCGGCTACCGGGATGGTGGTGGTTGTGGATGTGGTGTGGGTGTCCATGGTTCCGGTGGCGCCATCAGAAGCCGTGAACTCGATCGCGTAGGACACCTTCACGTCCACCGGCGTCACAGAGTCCTTGAAGTGGGCGCTGGAGCGGTTGAAGACGATCTTGCAGTCCGTGCCCCTGGAGTCGTTGTCCTCACTCCATGGGACCCCGAACCCCGTGCACTTGGCAGTGCCGTCCTTGGGCTGCAAAGTCAGCATCGAGGCAGTGCCAGTGATGGTGGCGGTTACTGGGCCTGCGGTCGCGGTCACGGTCACCTCCTTGGGGGTGTCGCCCGTGGCCCACACCCAGGTGTCCCAGCCCACGATGGTGGCCTGCATGTCCCCGTATGTCGGGTTGTAAGCGATTGTGGCTGTGGGGATGGTTACTGCATCCCAGGCAGCCCGTGCCAGGGTCGTTCCATCGACCACGGGGTCCGGGGGAGTCCCGTCGGCAGGAACCCACACCGGGCCGTTGTTCGCGAAGAAGTCATCAGCTATGGGTGAAAATACCTTGAGATCATTATTTGGGACGCGGCCCGAAGAGCAGATCGGGAAATACCAGTGTCCCTCGGTGTCGTCGGCGTGGGACTCATAGTCCGGATAGCGTGCGATATGTTCGTCCATTTCTTTGTTGTCGGGATGCATGCCATACTGGTTTGTGATAGTGCGCTGCATGTTGCCGGAGTCAATCCACTCCGCCAGCTCTTCGCCGGTCATCCCTTCGGTGTGCCAACACACAGGAAGAACCGTAGTTGTCACCGTCTGCGACGACACTGCTATTCCGCCTGCCCCAGAGCCATCCGATGCCGCGGGCGTGTACTGTGCGGTAACCGATATTTGCACCGAGCCGTCCTCGCCCGAAGACGCCGAACCAGACGATGAGCTCGCATCGCGCCCATAATCGGCTTGTGCTATTGGCGTGGTCGCCAGAACCGTGACCAGGCACAGTGTCGTAGCCCAAAAAATTGATGTTGCCCAGTTTGTAGACCGCATCCTTCACGCCACGCATTCGTTGGATGAAATTAGCTCTTCGTTGGAGTCCTTCCAGCTGCCGTCCTCGTATACCATAGTAAAAATGTATTCGTAACGGCCCTGGAGGGTTTCAGGGTTGCTGACGTCATTGCCGTTGGCGTCATATGCGACCAGGTCGGAATGATCGCTACAGACTCGTACTTCTGCATGCTTGTTGGCCGGGTCTGGTGCGGTTACGGCCACCGAGGTAATCGCAACTCGCAGGCTTCCTTCAACGGTTTCGTCCGAGATAGGCTCGTAGTTGTCTTTGAGAGTCTGATATGCCTCTGCGGTCATGAGTGGTTGGGCGTTCTCGACGCCGGTGCCGGTGAACCAGATGTTCCAGGTGACCTGGTCGTAGTTGATGAAGGCCTTGAGTACCTCGGTCTGCTGGGCGTCCAGGTCCTCGGGAATGGAGGTCACTATGTAGCGGTCGGTGGACAGTGACTCCGCGGTCACCACACCCGCCGCCTCCGCCGAGGCCGCAGCAGAGGAGGATGCCGCGGCGGCAGCGGCCGACTCCGAGGCCCTTGCTGAGGCCGCAGCGACCGGATCATAGGCAGGAATGCCCGGGCTGCTCTCGTCCGAGCCCGAGGAACAAGCCGCCAGCGGCGTGCAGCCCAAGAGGATGACTAGTAGGCCTGTTGCTAAGCGGTGGTGACGGCGAGCGTTGGTTGATGGCGGCTGGGTGCCTGTCCCGCCGACTTTGCCGGGGTGGCTTGACATCATTGAGAGCTCCGCAGGGTGAGGGTATGGATCACAAGGAGTGCATGGTGCAGACCTTGAGAAGGGGCGGTTGAGGTGGGGCGGCCGACGCGCCGGACCGTGCAATCCGAGCGTCGGCCACCCCGCGCCTTGGCTCGCCGACAGCCTTAGGCGTCGTAGGAGGCGACGTCCGCGAGGTCTGTAGCGTCCGTCACGCCGTTGGCGGCGGCGATGTTGTTGTGGTTGCGCGCCACGTCGGTCGCGGCGTCTGCCAGCACGGCCTCGAAGGCGGTCAGCTTGGGCTTGAACTCCTCCCAGGCCTCACGGAAGGACTGCGCGTTGGGGCTCTCCCAGTTGGCGTTGTTCAGCGCGGTGTCCGTGTCCGAGTGGATCGAGTGGGCGGACTCCACATCGGCCTTTAGGGTGTTGTAGAGCGCCTCGAGGGTGTCCAGGTCTGCGGTCGTAGTTGCCACTGGATAACTCCTAGGGTTCAGGTGCGGATACATCACTGTCTCACTGTTTTGACAGAGATGGGTACGTGACGAAGCTCGCGTACCGGCGCGCCTTAGACTTCCACGGTTGGCCCTGCGGCGCAAGCTGCCTGGGTAGAACTACCCATATGCGGGCGCTTGTCGGCCCTGTGTCTGATCCGAGGGTACGGCTGGATTCTGCGGATCCACGGGTGTCCGCTCGCTAGAGATGTTGGCATTGCCTCAAAAATTCCTGGAAAGATGCCGTGGCGTAACCGGCGGTCTCGGGAGTACCGTACGGCTGTCCAGCAGTTCTTACTCACGAGGTTCCACAGATGTCTCAACCCCAGGATGGACGCGTCGCCCGGCGCCGCGACCGTGATGCGCGCGGTTCGTCGTCCACCCGCGCCCGGCGGGAGCAGGCGGCGTCGCGCCTGCCCTCCGCGCCCCGTGAACGGCGTCCGCTGCTGGCCGCGCTGGCAGTGCTGCTCATCGTAGGTGGGGCACTACTCGCCGGCCTGCTGGCTACTCGTGCGGACCACCGAGTCGAGGTCCTGGTTGCCGCTCGCACGGTACGCGCGGGGCAAGTGATTACCGACGAGGACCTCGCATCGACTCCGGTGTCTTCCACGCTCGGCACGCTTATTCAGGCGACTCAGGCGGAGCAGGTGATCGGGCACACCGCCCGCGTTGAAATAGCCGAGGGGCAACTGCTCGACACCTCCCAGCTGCTTACGTCGCCGCTACCGGGGGCCGGCAGCCAAGTTGTAGGCGTCTCGCTCGAGAGCGGGCGCTTCCCGGCCGGAGGGCTGGCTGCCGGGGATGTGGTGGACGTCGTTGACATCAACGGCGGCTCAATCACGGTGGGTAGTGCTCAGGTGCTGACTGCGGTCTCCAGCTCCGGCTCGAGCAACGACTGGACATCCGGGTGCGTGCTGTCGCTTATTGTCAGCAGTGCCGATGCGCCGAAGCTTGCGGCCGCTAACGCAAGCGGGAGTATTGCCGTGGTCCTTACCGCTTCCGATCAGCCGATCGGGGAGAGCTAATGCTGCTGTCCGTCGCCTCCGCCAAGGGCTCGCCCGGTGCCACTACCGCCGCACACGTGCTAGCAGCCGTGTGGCCGCGTGATGTACGACTTGCCGAGCTGGACCCGGCCGGCTCCGACCTCATGTACCGGCTGCGTACCCAGTCCGGCCAGCCCATCGACTCCTCGCGGGGACTAGTG
>NZ_PIZC01000049.1:9011-13761 GCF_019325145.1 Actinomyces sp. 594 | reverse complement strand
CTGGTCGGCAGTCGCACAGAGCCTGCGCGGCCCGGTAGATGTCATTGCTGATGCGGGACGACTGACCCCCGGTACGCCCAGCCTGGGCGCAGCACTGGCCTCCGATCGCCTCATCCTGGTCACGCGCCCCGGAGTGGACCAGTACGGGCACCTCCGGGAGCGTCTGCGGTGGATCGTCGATGAGACGGCCCACCGTGCAGAGCGGCCCGACCTCGGAGTCCTACTGGTCACGCCCTGGAAGGAGCGCCACGAGGCAGGTGCCCTGAACCGGCTACTGCACTCCGGAGGCCTCGACGTCCCAGTGACGGGGGTGCTCGCCCACGACGACGGAGCGGCGGACGCGCTGGCGGGGCGGCGGCCCCGACCGCTGGACCGCAGCCTGCTGGTGCGCTCCGCCCGAGAACTGGCTGCCGAGCTGGCAGGAGCGGAGGAGTCGCAGTGAGCGTTGACCAGAACATTGTGCGCACCATGCGTGAGGAGGTCGCCGACCTGCTCGCCAAGCAGCGGCATGACGATGCCGCCTCCGGCATCCCGCCCATGACGCCCGAGGACGAACGGCAATTCGCCCGGGCCCTGATTGGACGGGTGCTGGAGCAGTATGCCCGCACGGAGATCGCCGCCGGCCGCAGCCCCCTGGACGCCCAGGCCGAGGAGGAGGTCTCCCAGGGCATCCACGCCGCCCTGTTCGGGGTCGGCCGCCTGCAGCCCCTGCTGGAGGACCCCGACGTCGAGAACGTGGACATCAACGGCTATGACAACGTCTTCATCCAATACGCAGACGGGCGTGAGGAGCGTGGGGCACCGGTTGCCGATTCCGACGACGAGCTCGTCGAGCTAGTCCAGGTGCTCGGCTCCTACTCCGGTCTCGCCTCCCGCCCCTTCGACTCCGCCAACCCCCAGCTCGACCTGCGGCTGCCGGACGGCTCCCGTCTCTCTGCCGTCATGGACGTGTGCTCCCGTCCCGCGGTGTCGGTGCGCCGCGCCCGCCTGGACAAGGTGGGACTGGATGAGCTGGTGGGCCTGGGAACCCTCAGCCCCCGGCTGGCGGCCTTCTGCTCGGCGGCGGTGCGCGCCCGCAAGAACATCATGATCGCCGGCGCCACCAACGCCGGTAAGACCACCTTCCTGCGCGCGCTGGCAAACGAGATACCGCCGTCCGAACGGCTGATCACCGTGGAGCGCGCACTTGAGCTCGGGCTCGGCGAGTTCTCCGACCTGCATCCCAACGTGGTGGCCTTCGAGGAGCGCCTGCCCAACGCCGAGGGTGTCGGCGCCATCACCATGGCCGACCTGGTGCGGCGCTCGCTGCGCATGAACCCCTCGCGCGTGATCGTTGGCGAGGTACTGGGAGACGAGATCGTCACCATGCTCAACGCCATGAGCCAGGGCAATGACGGCTCGCTGTCCACAATCCACGCCAACTCCTCGGCGGAGGTGTTCAACCGCATCGCTACCTACGCCATCCAGTCCGCGGAGCACCTGCCGCAGGACGCCACCAACCTGCTGATCGCGGGCGCCGTCGACTTCGTAATCTTCCTCACCCGCGAGAACCGGTTCTCCGAGGGTGGCTCCATGCGCCGTTACGTGGCCTCCGTGCGCGAGGTGAACGGGGTCGACGGGCGCGTGCTGTCCAGCGAGGTATTCGCCGACGACGGCTCCGGACAGGCGCAGCCCGCTGCCCCAATCGAATGCGTCGAGGATCTGATCGAGGCCGGCTACGACCCTGCCGCCGCCTATGCCGTCCCCAATGCGCGGAGGTCCCGATGAACAGTTCTACCGCCATGGCCGCTGTGCTGGCCGGTGCCCTTATCGGCGCCGGACTGTTCCTGCTGCTCGCCTTCGCCCTGGGCGCAGACCCTCTCCCCGGCCGCGTACCGGGCGCCGGCGGCGGTCGGCAGCTGCTCGCCGGTCGACCGCTGTGGCGGCTCGCCCTGGCCGGCGGCATCGCCGTCGCCTTGCTGGTACTTACTCGCTGGCTCGTGCTGGCGACGGCCGGCGGTGTGCTGGTGGTCGTATGGCCGCTGCTGTTCGGCGGTGCCCGACAGGAGCGGGAGGCAGCAGCCAGAATCGAGGCGCTGGCGACCTGGGCGGAGTCGCTGCGCGACACGATCGCCGGAGCCGTCGGCCTGGAGCAGGCCATCCCCGCCACCGTCTACGCCGCCGCACCGATTATTCGCGAGGACCTCGCACTACTGGCCGACCGGATGCGCGTGCGGGTGCCGCTCGCCACCGCACTGCGCCAGTTCGCCGACGACCTGGACGACCCAACCGCAGACCTGATCGTGTCCGCACTGATTATGAACTCGCGGCTGCGCGGCCCCGGGCTGCGCCAGCTGCTGGGCTCGCTAGCCGAAACGGCCCGCGCCGAGCTGGACATGCGCCAGCGCGTCTCCGCCTCCCGCGCCGGGACCCGGCGCTCGGCCCAGATCGTCGTCGTGTTCTCAGTGATCGTCATGCTGGGACTCGCGCTATTCAACCGCAGCTTCGTGGAGCCCTACGCCAGCGCGCAGGGTCAGCTGGTCCTGCTGGTGGTGGCCGGGCTGTTCGCCGTCGGCCTGATGTGGATGCGGCGCCTTGCCGGCGTGGTGCTACCGCGCCGTTTCCTGACCGTCACGAACGGGGACGCCGCATGAGCATCTGGATCCTGGTCGGCGGAGCCGTCAGCGGTGCCGGGGTGCTACTGCTGACGCTGCTCATCGCTCCTCCGCGCGTACAGCCCGCACCGGCACTGGCCGAGCTGGACACGCTGCGGGACGAGAGCAGGCTGCGCCGCGACGCCCGGCGCCTCAACCCCGCTGAACGCGCCCTGCCCGACTGGATCGACGTGGTCGGCTTCCGCGCGGCGGCGCTGCTGCGGCGCACTGGAGTCGACCTGGGCTCCCTGAGCGCCGACCTGGCCGTCATGGGAAGGTCCCTGGAGCGGCACCTGGTGACGTCGCTGCTGTACGGGCTGGTCGCGTTCACCGCACCACTGGCCCTGGTGGGTGCCGCAACCGCGCTCGGCGCTATCACCTCCTGGGAGACTCCGGTCCTGGTGTGCACCGTGCTCGGCCTGCTGGCCCTGGTCCTGCCCACTGTCCGCCTGCGCGGGCAGGCCGACGAGGCGCGCCGTGACTTCCGGCACGTGGTGGGCTCCTACCTGGACCTGGTGTCAATGTCCCTGGCTGCCGGCCGGGGTGTGCCCGAGGCCCTCGACGCGGCCTCGACCCTGTCTGACGACCCGGCCATGGTGCGCATCCGCGACGCCCTGGCCGCAGCCCGCCTACGCGGCGAGACCCCCTGGGCCGCCATGGGCGGCCTCGGGGACCGGCTGCGGATTGACGAGCTGCGCGACCTGTCGGCCGCACTCGGGCTCGTAGCCGAGGACGGGGCCAAGATCCGTGAATCCCTGGCCGCCCGGGCCACCAGCATGCGGCGGCGCGAACTGGCCGACGCGGAGGGCAAGGCTGGGGAAAGCTCCGAATCCATGCTGGTGGCCCAGCTCATCATCGCCATGGGCTTCATCGTGTTCCTCGTATACCCGGCCCTCGCCGGGATCATTGGCGGCACGTGAGGCTCTCGGCATGACCCGATCCGTCCGGAAAACAACCCTGTAGAAAGGAACGAACATGCTCCGCCTGATCTGCACACTTCAAGTCATCGCTGGTGACCTCACCACCACGGTCCGAGACCGGCTCAACTCCCACGACGGGGAGAAGGGCGCATCCACGGTCGAGTGGGTCATCATCACCGGATTCCTCATCGTGCTGGCCGCACTCGTCGGACGCGCCGTCTACAGCCTCGTCCAGGACGCCGCATCCAACCTCAAGGCGCCGGGCCTGGGCTGAGCGCATGACTTCGTCGGCAGCGCCGCTTACGCGGCTCCGGGAGGAGACCGGCGCGTCCTCGGTGGAGCTCCTGGTCTTCTTCCCTCTGCTCATGCTCATCATCCTCGTCACCGTGCAGGTCGCCCTGTCCTGGTACGGCAATGAGGTGGCCATCGCCACCGCCCGGGAAACGGCCCGGGTGGTGCGCGAGGGCGGCACTACGGCGGCGGAGCTCGCTCAGGCAGAGGCCGACGGCGCCCAGTACGCCACCCGGGTGGGCGGTGGCCGCGCACTCACCCACGTCAACGTGCACATCGCCGCCGTCGGCGACCAGGCGCGGATCACGGTTACCGGCACCTCCATGGACATCATCGGCGGGCTCGCCCCCGGCATTGAGGCAACCATCACCGCACCGATCGAGACTTTCCGGGAGGATACGTGACAGGCGCTCCTTTTACCCCTTCCGCGCGTCGGCACGCCCGACGACGCGGCGAGCGCGGCACCATGTCGGTGGAGATGGTCGTGATTGCTCCGGCCCTGCTCATGATCGTCATGCTCGTTGTGGCTGCAGGGCGCTGGGTCTCCGCCGAGGGCATGACTCAGGCCGCGGCGCGTGACGCTGCTCGCGCAGCCTCCATGGAGCGCTCCGCCGGCATGGCGGCCAGCGCGGCCGCGGCCAGCCTGGCGGTTGCTGACACCGCCAACGCCGAGTGCAGCTCGGCCACCGACGTGTCCGGCTTCTCCCGGGGAGGCTCGGTGAAGGTCACCGTCAGCTGCCGAGTGCGGCTGGCTGACCTCGGCCTGGTGTTCCTGCCCGGCACCACCACCGTCACCTCCAGCTCGATCTCGCCGGTCGACACCTGGAGGGGAACCCGATGAGGACACGCCCCCACGAGCGTGGCTCGACATCGGTATTCGCCGTGATCGTCGCCGCGGTACTTATG
>NZ_PIZC01000049.1:0-8607 GCF_019325145.1 Actinomyces sp. 594 | reverse complement strand
GCAGGCACCTGGCCGCCTCGGGCATCAGTGTCGACAGCTTCACTGTCTCCACGACCGGCCAGGATGTGGTGGTCAGCGTCGAGGAGGAGGTGCCCACCACCATGCTTCGCATCGTGGGCGTGGATTCCGTGCACGTGAGCGCTACCGGCACAGCCCACGCCGCAATCGGCATCAACCAGGAGGAATCGTGACCCCGACGCTTCAGCGGACAACACCGGGCCCGGCCCGCTTCCGCTCCCTGACGCCGGAGCAGCGCGAGCCCGCGTGGCGCTCCGTCCTGTCCGCCCTCGTGCTCGCCGCCGTGATCCTCGGCCTTCCCTGCCTCATGCTGTGGCAGGTGGGGCCGCCGCCCCTGCCGCGGCAGCTGGACGTCTCCCTGCTGACGCGTGCGGTCACCGGTCAGACCGTGCTCGGTGTACTTACCTGGGTGGTGTGGCTCGCATGGCTGCAGTTCACGGTATGCACCGTGGTCGAGGTTGCCTCCGCGCTGCGCGGACGCGGCCTGCCCGCGCACGTGCCGCTGTCAGGCGGCACCCAGGCGCTCGTGCGCCGACTGGTTACCTCTGCGCTCGTGCTGGGCGCCGTCGCCGCCCCCGCCGCCGCGGCGGCACCGGTCACCGCCCCGGAGCCCGCCCCGGTCGCGGCCGTGCAGGCACAGGTCGCCCAGGACGCGGCCCCCGCCTCGCTAGGCCGGGACGCGGCCCCCGCCGCAAGCGGGCCAGACGCGCGCACGCAGGCGGAAACTCAGGGTGACCAGGCCCAGACGGTGCGCTACATGCTCGGTGACATCGAGCTGCCGGCCGATGTCGGGGCCGAGCTCGTCGGCCAGCGGGTCTACGTGGTCCAGCCCCCGGAGGGCCGCTACCACGACAACATGTGGGACATCGCCGAGCGCACCCTGGGTGACGGCCGTGCCTACCGGCAGATCTACGACCTCAACGTCGGCAGGGTCCAGCCCGACGGGCGCTCCCTCGAGCTCGCCCGGCTCATCCAGCCCGGCTGGTACCTCATCGTGCCCGAATCCGCGCAGGACGTTGACCGTGTCGTCGCCATCGCGGGCGATGACGGCGCGCAGGCGGATACGACCACCGGAAGCGATACGGCGCCGGGAGACGCCGACGCGTCCTCAACCTCCATGGCCCCCAGCAGCGCCGTGGCCACGGTGCCGGACGTCCCCCCGGCGCAAATGCCCGCCATAGGTGCGCTCATGGCCGCCGTACTCACTGCGGCCCTTGCCGAGCGGAGACGACGTGCTACGCCGACGGCGCCAGGAGATGAAGCCCTTGAGCTCGCCCGACTCATGCGGGTGGGTGCAGATCCGCGGCGCGCCGACCGCCTGAATCGGATTCTGCACAGCCTCCACGGCCTGCCCGGGCGCCCCGTGCCGTACGCCGTGGTCGTTGACGACGACGCCTGCAGACTCCTCCTGCCGCGCCCGCTCCCACAGGCTCCGCACCCATGGACGACCAACGACGACGGCTCCACCTGGACCCTGCCGGCAGGGGCGGAACCCGCGCCGCCCAGCGACGTTGCGGCCGCCGCGACCTCCGACTGCTCGGGACTGGTAACCATGGGCCGCGACGAGCAGGGGGCCGATATCCTCATCAACCTGGGGGCGGTCGACGGAGACGTGGTGGTCGGAGGAGAGCCGACCATGGCCGCCGAGCTCATCGCCGCACTGGCGCTGGAGCTGTGCACCAACCCGTGGTCTCAGGGCAACTCGGTGATCACGGTGGGACTGCCAGGAAGTCTGCAACGCATTGTTGGCGAGCGGATGCAAACCGCCATGGAACTCGACGACGTCATGGACGCCCACCCGGCTGCGGCCGAGGACGTCCTGTCCGGGCATCGCCGCGGTGAGCAGGTCTTCGTCCTGGCCGCCGGCCAGGAGACAGCGCAGGCGAAACACGACTTCAACCTCATCAGGACGGGCCGGGCTGAAGGCGCTCGCTGGAGGATCGATCTCGACGCCTCCGGCACCGCGCGCATTGATCCGCTGGGAGTGACCGTGACCGCTACGCGGGCGACCGAGTCCGAATTGGACGGGCTGGTTGGGCTGCTCGCGCCCGCCGCCCCCGCACCCCCGGGAGACGATTCGCGTCCTCCCGTGCCGGATCCGCCGGAACCACCGCTCTCCACCGCGGCCTTGCGGGCGGCATCGGTCCGGATCCTGGTGCTGGGGCCGGCTGCCGTCCACGCTCCCGCACCCGCCGAGCCGGAGCGCC
This sequence comes from Actinomyces sp. 594, assembly GCF_019325145.1. NCBI lineage: Bacteria > Bacillati > Actinomycetota > Actinomycetes > Actinomycetales > Actinomycetaceae > Actinomyces > Actinomyces sp. 594. Next base: position 6,382 of record NZ_PIZC01000049.1, on the reverse strand, counting down.
TCGACCTGCTGACCGAGGCGGCGGTCTGCCTTGCCCTGCACCCCGAAGGCATCAGGCCCGGTGCGTTCGGAGCTATGCTCTGGCCGCTCGGCGTCACTAGTGATGTGATCGCCGCCACGGTGCAGCGGTTGCGTGACTGGCTCGGCACCGACTCGCAAGGCGTGCCGCACGTGCGTCAGGACGCCGAGGGGCGGCTGACGCTCGGGCCGGAAGTGGTTTGCGACTGGGACGTACTGCGCTCCCTGCTATCCGCATCCCGGCACAGTGAGATACACCGCGAGGCCGAGCTTCTGCTCGAAGCCCTGCGGCTGGTGCGCGGTCCTGTGGGTGAGGCGTCCCGGACGGAACGCTATAGCTGGCTGGCCCGCGTGCGCACGGCCCGTCAGGCCGATGCGCTGATCACCGACGCCGCTCACCGAGCGGCCCAGATCCTGCACGACACCGACCCTGAAGGGGCGGCGCTCGCGGTGGACACCGGCCTGAAGGTGGTCGACCTGGACCAGCGGCTGTGGCGCGACCGTCTGCGGCTCGCGGCCGACCGAGGCCGTGACGAGCTGATCGCCTGCACTAACAGCCTGCTGGACCTCACCGGCGTGGAGGACGTCTCGCACGTGGACCCGGCTACCGCGGCTCTGGTCGAGGAACTGGCTCCCGGAGCGTCGATCCGCCGGGCCACCGCCTGAGGCGGGCGGAAAGCTCATGCGCGTGCTGCTAAGCGTTCAGCCGTCCGCCGCCGATGTGCGGCGCACACGCGACTTCATCGTCACCGCCCAGGCGGAGTCCACTGTCGGTGAGCTCGCCGACGCACTCGCCGACGTGCTGCCCGGCACGCCCGATGGGATGCCCACCGAGCAGCCGCTCACGCTCGTGGTCGACCGGCCCGCAACCAGCGAAGCGGGCTCCGTGCCCCCGTCCCTGTGGCATGGCGCCACCCGCCTGAACCCGCAGGAGCGGCTCGGGCAGGGGGCAGTACACGACGGCATGGTGCTGGGGCTGGGAGGCCCTATTGCCGATGCGGACGAGCCCGACGGCCTGGTCGAGCTGCGGATCATTTCCGGGGCCGGGGCCGGCACGGTGCGCAGGCTGGGCCTGGGGCGATACACGATCGGCGGCGCCGACGCCGATATCTGCTTGGAGCTGCAGGACGCCGACGTGCTGGCCGATCTGGTCGTGTTCTCGGGCGGCCGGGCCGTGTTGAGCCCGCGCGACGACACCGCAGATCGCCTCATGCGCCCCGCGCCCGCCCGGAGGCACGCCCTGCCGGGACCACTCGTCCTCGGGCTGAAGCAGGAGCCAGTGCCCTCCAAGAAGCGGCGTCGGCGACGCAAGGCCCGCGCACAGGACGATGACACCGCCGCACCGACCCTGGAGGAGCAGGAACCGGACGCGCCCCGCAGGCTCGTGGAACTGGATCGGCGTCCCCTGCAACCCGACACCAGCTGGGAGGAGGGGGCGGTGCTGACCGTCGGACACACCCAGCTGACGATCGGCCAGGTACCGCCTGCCGACGCGGTGGCCACTCCCACTCCCGGCGCGCCCACCATCGACTTCAATAGGCCACCGCGCCTGGCCCGCCCCACACGAGAGCGGGTGTTCACCCTGCCGCGCGAGCCGCAGCAGCCACGCAAGCAGCCCTTCCCACTGGCCCTGCTCCTGTCACCACTGATCATGGGTGGTGGGATGTACCTCCTCACTCACAGGGCGGCGACACTGCTGTTCTTGGTGCTGTCCCCGATCATGATGCTGGCCAATCGCATGCAGGGCCGTTCCACCCGAAAGCGCAGCTACCGCGAGGATCTGCGGCGCTACCGCCGGCAGAAGGCCGACACCGAGGCTGCTGCGCACCGGGCCCTGCTGGACGAGCGCGGACTGCGGCGCCTGGACTACCCGGACCCGGCCGAGATCCTGCTGCGAGCCACAGGCCCGCGTTCGGGACTGTGGGAGCGCCGTCCCGGAGACCCGGACTGGCTGGACCTTCGGGTTGGCAGCGCGGACGTGCCCAGCGAGGTGGTGGTTCAGGATCCCACGCGCGCCTCCTATGAGGAGCCGCTGCGGTGGACCGTCCCCGACGTACCTGCGACGGTGGGGCTGGGCCGACTCGGCGTCATCGGCATAGCCGGGGAGGAACGCCAACGGGTGGCCGCGTCGCTGGTGGCGCAGGCCGCCGCACTGCACTCCCCGGCGGAGCTGAACCTGGTCATACTCGCCGACCCGGAGCGGGCCGACCCCTCCCGGTCGGACTGGGACTGGGCACGCTGGCTGCCCCACCTGCGCAACCCCGAGGGAGTCGGGGCGCGCGCCCGCGTCGGGCTTGATGCGCAGACGGTCCCGCGCCGCATCAACGAGCTGCTGGACCTGATCGACTCCCGGCAGGGAGCCGGCGGCGGGCAAAGCTCCGTCATGGTGGTGCTGGACGGGTCCCGAGCGCTGCGGCTGCTACCCGGAGTGGTGCGCATCCTGCGGGAGGGGCCGCAGCTGGGCCTCCACCTGTTGTGCCTCGACGTAGACCGGACGGCACTGCCGGAGGAGTGCCGGGCAGTGGTCAACACCGGCCCCGGACCGGTCACGATCGCCGAAACCGGCCGTGACGAGATCGAGCAGGTCGTACTCGATCTGGTCCCCGCTGGTTGGTGCGAGCGGGTGGCCCGCGCCCTGGCTCCGATTCGGGACGTATCCGCCGCGGGCGCGGAGGGCTCGATCCCGACCAGCTCCAGATTCCTAGACGCAGTCGGCATGGCCGAGCCCACACCCCAGGGGGTGCTGCAGGCGTGGCGGCAGACCGGCCGTACCACCCGGGCCGTTATCGGCGAGGATGAGGAGGGGCTGTTCGCGGTGGACATCCGTGCCGACGGGCCGCACGCGCTGGTTGCAGGCACCACGGGCTCGGGCAAGTCGGAGCTGCTGCAGACCCTCATTGCCTCCCTGTGCGTGGGCAACTCACCCGATGACATGACCTTCGTCCTGGTCGATTACAAGGGCGGCGCCGCCTTCAAGGACTGCTCACGTCTGCCGCACACCGTGGGCATGGTTACCGACCTCGACGGGCATCTCACCGCCCGCGCACTCGAGTCCCTGGGCGCCGAGCTGCGCCGACGCGAACTACAGCTCGCCCGCGCCGATGCCAAGGACATCGAGGACTACGTGGCGGCCATGTCCCCCGGCGACGAGCCCATGCCGCGGCTGATGCTCATCATCGACGAGTTTGCGGCGCTGGTAGCCGAGCTTCCGGACTTCGTCACCGGGCTGGTTGACATCGCGCGCCGGGGCCGCTCGCTGGGAGTGCATCTGGTCCTGGCCACGCAGCGTCCGGCCGGAGTGGTGTCCGCCGAGATCAAGTCCAATACCAACCTACGTATCGCCCTGCGCGTCACCGACGAGGCGGACTCGAACGACGTCATCGAATCGGCAGCCTCCGCCCAGATCCTGCCTTCCATCCCCGGCCGTGCCTACGCCCGGCTGGGGCACGCCAGCCTGCGTCAGTTCCAGGCCGCTCGCGTAGGCGGGCGTCCCCGCGGCGCCGCCCCACAGGCACCGCTGCGCACTAGTCCCTTGACCCTGGCGGAGATGTCACGACCCGAGCCGGCCCCGCCCCAGCTGGAGGAGGACGTCTCCATCCCCACTGACCTGGCCACTCTCGTGGACGCCATGAACCAGGCTCACGCCGAGACCGGGCGGCCCGACCCGCACAGCCCGTGGCTGGCACCGCTGCCGGAGAACGTGACACTCGACGCGCTGGAGGAGCGCCAGGAACCCGAGCAGCCGACCGAGGCAGCGGAAGCGGCCTCGCCGCCAACTGGGGCCGAGGTCCTGGAACAGGGCTGGTTGCCCCCGCTGATCCTCGGACTGGAGGACATCCCCTCCGAGCAGGCCCAGCGGCTGATGACCTGGGACTACACCCGTGGCGGACATCTGGGCGTGGCGGGGGCGGCCCGCTCCGGCCGCTCCACACTGCTGCGCGCCCTGGCAGTGGCGGCCGCCCGCACGGCGTCCCCCGAGGATCTCCACATCTACGGCATTGACGCGGGCAGCGGCGGGCTGCTGCCGCTCGTCTCCCTCCCGCACACGGGCGCTGTCGTCACCCGCGACCAGCCCGACCGGATGCGGCGGCTCACCGACCTGCTCGGCACGGAGATCACCCGCCGCCAGCAGGCACTGGCAGTCGGCGGCTTCGCCTCAACCGCCGAGCAGCGGGCCGCGGTCCCGCCGTCCGAGCGCATGCCCTACCTGCTCCTGTTACTGGACCGCTGGGACGGTTTCAAGGCAGCCTTCGAGCAGGTCGACAGCGGTCTGCTCCTGGAACGGATGGAGACGCTGCTGCGTGAAGGGCCCGCAGCCGGACTGCGCGTCGTCATTGCCGGTGACCGCGGCACCTTCCGCGGGCGTATGGGCATGATGCTCGAGGACCGGATCGTGCTGCGCATGCCCGCCGCCGAGGACTTCGAGCTCGTCGGCATGCGCACCCGAGACGTGCCCCAGTCCATGCCTCCCGGACGCGCCTTCCGCAGCGGGACCAGCCCGCGGGAGGTACAGCTGGCACTGCTCGACGCCGACCCCTCCGGCACCGCGCAGGTGGCCGCAGTACACCGGGAGGGTGACGCGGCCAAACAGCGCTGGGGCGAGACCCCCGCAGCACGGCGGCCCCCGCGCGTGGACGAGCTTCCGCTGGCCATCTCCGCTGCCGAGGCCCTTGCCCTCGGACCGCGATTGCGCAAGGGAGAGCTTGCCCTCGCGGTGGGTGGCGACACCCTGTCCGTGCTCCCACTGCGCATGGAGGAAGTCGGCAACACCGTCCTGGTGACGGGGCCGCGGCGCTCGGGCAAGTCCACCGCCCTGTGCTTCGGGCTCCAGACCGCGCTGGAAGTCGGCACGCCGGTCATCCTCGTGCTGGCCCGCCGCTCCCCGCTGGAGGCCTACCGGAATCACTCCGGGATCATCGGCGCCCTGGACAGCTCCGCCAAGGCCGAAGACCTGCGCGAGCTGCTGAAGACTCACGGGACATCCACCCTAGTGGTGGTGGACGATTACGACGTGCTGGGCAATGACCACGCGCTCGTGGCGGTTCTCGAGGAGCACGTCAAGACGTGCCGTGACCAGCCCGGCGGCGTGCTGGTGGCCAGTGGCGTGGATGAGCTGACGGGGATGTACCGGGGCCTGATGACGCAGGTGAAGAGGAACCGGACCGGCCTTATCCTGGCGCCGCGGTCTCCGCAGGACGGCGACGCCCTGACCGCCCGGCTACCGCGCTCCGTGGGGCAGCCAGTGCCGCTGGGACGTGGCGTCCTGGTCAGGTCGGGCAGCTGGGCCTGGGTGCACGTGCCCCGCAGCGACGGCACGGCCTAGCCGATGCCGGCGATGGGAGCCGTCAGGGGAATGCCGGAGGCGTCGCGGCGCTCGTCGGGGGCCGGCAGGTCGACCGGCTGGCCCCCGCTGCCCACGGCACGGGCAGGGCCGACCCCCACCCAGGCGAGCGCCAGCTCGTCCTCGCCGCGCAGGAAGCGTTGCGCGCGCACGCCCCCGGTCGCCCTGCCCTTGGCCGGATAGCGGTCCAGCGGGGTGACCTTGACACTGCCCGAGCCGGTCCCGGGCAGTGCTCCCGCACCATCCGCGACCGTGACCACCACGGCCTCCGCCAGCAGGTCGGTGGGTACCGCCGCCCCGGCCACTACGCGCGCTCCCTCGTGCAGGGACACCCCCGCCATGCCGCCGGCGCCGCGTCCCTGCGGACGCACCCTGGCCGCCTCGAAGCGCAGCAGCCGGGCGTCGGAGGTGACCAGCGCCAGCATGTCGGAGTCCGCGGCCACCCCGGCGAAGACCACCCGGTCGCCGTCGGCCAGGGAGATGACCTCCCAGGCATCGCCTTGCTTGGGCTCGCTGCCCGGCTTGACGCGCTTAATGACCCCGCCGGCGGTGGCCAGCACAATCGGGGTGGCGGAGTCATCGCCGGGGGAGCCGATGGGCACCAGGCCCACAATCCGCTCGTCCGGCTCGATGTCCGCCAGCAGCCGTGCGGGCTGCCCGCCGGCCAGTGACGGCGCCCCCTCCAAGCGCGGCACCTCCGGGGTGGACAGCACCTCCATGCGCACCAGCCGACCCGCATCGGTGACCGCGCCGACGTGCCCGCGCGCCGTCGTCGCCACCTGGGAGACGAGCGCGTCATGGCGCTGGCGGCCACCCGAGCGCGGCACCGGCTCGGCCCCGCCCACGCGGGCCACCAGTCCGGTGGCGGACAGCAGCACCCGGCACGGGTCATCCGGCACCGTCAGCGGTACCTCGCCGGCCCCGGCCGCCAGACTGACCGCCGCGGCCTGCCGCATGGCCTGCGAGGCGCCGGCACCGGCGCCGCCGGGTGCGCCCACGCCGCCGCTGAGCGCCCCGGCGCTCG
>NZ_PIZC01000048.1:211716-221002 GCF_019325145.1 Actinomyces sp. 594 | reverse complement strand
CAGAAGTCATGAGACTCAACCGTCCCAGAAGTGTGGAGACAGCACAGGCACCTACAGGTACGAACCGTCGGGCCAGAGTACGAAGCGTCGAAGCAAAGGTACGAACCGTCAGCCGGATTGTCCTGTCAACCGCGCCGTGGTTCATCGGGGACGTGTCACAGCGGGAGCCGCGACCTGGTGCCGCAGCCCAGAACCGCTGCTCCAGGACCCAGCGCCTATGAGTCGGTCGCGTTGCGCTCGGCGATCTCGACGACGTTCGCCAGCAGCAGCGCACGCGTCATCGGGCCGACTCCCCCGGGGTTCGGGGACAGCCAGGCGGCAACTTGGTCGACGCCGTCGGCCACGTCGCCCATGATCCTGCCCTTGCCGGTGTGCGGGTTGACTACGCGGGAGACGCCCACGTCCAGAACCACCGCTCCGGGCGCGACCATGTCGGCCGTGACGACGCCGGCCGAGCCGGCGGCGGCGATGACGACGTCGGCGCGGCGCACGTGCTCGGCCAGGTCCCGGGTGCCGGTGTGGCAGACGTCGACGGTGGCGTTGACGTCCTTGCGCATCAGCAGCAGGCCGATGGAGCGGCCCACGGTGACACCGCGGCCTATGACGCACACATTCTTGCCGGCCAGGTCGATGCCGTGGCGGGTGATCAGCTCGATGCACGCGCGCGGCGTGCACGGCAGCGGCGAGGTGATCGGGCCGGTGCCGCGCAGCACCAGGCGGCCGAGGTTGGTGGGGTGCAGGCCGTCGGCGTCCTTGTCGGGGTCGACGCGCTCCAGGATGGCGTTGGTGTCGATGCCGACGGGCAGCGGCAGCTGGACGATGTAGCCGGTGCAGGCGGGGTCGGCGTTGAGGCGGTCAATGGCCGCCTCGATCTCGGCCTGCGTGGTGGTGGCTGGCAGGTCCACGCGGATCGACTCGATGCCGACCTCGGCGCAGTCCGCGTGTTTGCCGGCCACGTACTTGACGCTGCCGGGGTCCTCACCGACCAGCACCGTGCCCAGGCCGGGGGTGATGCCGCGCTCGCGCAGAGCGGCCACGCGCTCGGCCAGTTCGGCCTTGAGGGCCGCCGCGGTCGCCTTGCCGTCCAGGACGCGGGCGGGACCGCTCCACGCGGCCCTCACTGGGCCAGCCCCGGGTAGAGCGGGAAGGCGTCGGTGAGCGTGCGCACGCGCCCGCGTAGGGAGGCGAGCAGTTCGTCGTCGGCGTTGCCGGCCGCGCCCGCCACCAGGGTGGTGGCGATGATCTCGGCGACCTCGGTGAACTCCGCGGGTCCGAAGCCGCGGGTGGCTAGGGCCGGCGTGCCGATGCGCAGGCCGGAGGTGACGCGCGGCGGGCGCGGGTCGAAGGGGACGGCGTTGCGGTTGACGGTGATGCCGGCGTCGTGGAGGAGGTCTTCGGCCTGCTGACCGTCCAGGGCAGAGTCACGCAGGTCCACCAGCACCAGGTGGACGTCGGTGCCACCGGTGACAAGCTTGATGCCGGCGGCCGCGACGTCGTCGGCGAGCAGGCGCTGGGCGAGGATGGAGGCACCCTCAAGCGTGCGGGCCTGGCGGTCCTTGAACTCGTCGGTGCCGGCGATCTTCATGGCGATGGCCTTGGCGGCGATCACGTGCATGAGCGGGCCGCCCTGCTGGCCGGGGAAGACGGCGGAGTTGAGTTTCTTGCCCCACTGCTCGGCACGGTTGGTCAGCAGCATGCCGGAGCGGGGGCCGCCGAGGGTCTTGTGAACGGTGGTGGACACGACGTCGGACCACGGCAGCGGGGACGGGTGCAGACCGGCGGCGACCAGCCCGGCGAAGTGCGCCATGTCGGTCCACAGGGCGGCCCCGACCTCGTCGGCGATGGAGCGGAAGGCCTCGAAGTCGAGGTGGCGGGGGTAGGCGGACCAGCCGGCGATGATCACGCGGGGGCGCTCGCGCAGGGCGGCCTGGCGCACCTGCTCCATTTCGATGCGGTGGGTGGTCTCGTCCACGCCGTAGGCGGTGGCGTGGTAGTTCTTGCCGGAGAAGTTGATCTTCATGCCGTGCGTGAGGTGACCGCCGTGTGCGAGCGACAGGCCGAGGATGGTGTCACCGCCGTTGGCCAGGGCGTGCAGGACGGCGGCGTTGGCCTGGGCGCCGGAGTGCGGCTGGACATTGGCCCACTCGGCACCAAAGACGGCCTTGGCGCGCTCGATTGCCAGGGACTCGGCTACGTCGACGACTTCGCAGCCGCCGTAGTAGCGGCGCCCGGGGTAGCCCTCGGCGTACTTGTTGGTCAGCACGCTCCCCTGCGCCTGCAGGACGGCGCGCGGCACGAAGTTCTCCGAGGCGATCATCTCCAGGGTCCCGCGCTGGCGGGCGAGCTCGTCGTCGAGGACGGCGGCGATCTCCGGGTCGAGGTCGGCCAGGGGCTGGTTGTTGAGGGTGGTGCGGGCGGTGGCCGCGGAGTCGGTCATGGTTCTCCTGATGTGTGCGCGGCGCGGGCCGCGCGTTGGCGTCGACCTCGGCCCAGGCGGGCGACCAGGTTCTCCATTGCTGCGCCCCGAGCCACCGCGGGGTGCGAGCGGACCCGTGACGTGCCGTCGCTCCCCGGTGGTGACCACCTTTTCGCCAGTCGCGACGACGGCCCCATGCTAGCGCCGACGGCGTGGCGGGGCCAGGTGGTGAGCTTCAGATCCGCTTGCACCCATACATGTAAGTAACAAGTGTGTGGCGGCTCACTCATTGCGCCGTATGCACCGTCTCCCCGGATCTACCGTCAAGCATCCCCTCAGACAAAGGAGTCCCGTGACACTCTCCGAACGCGCCCGGTCTGTGTGGGCAAAGTCCGGGTACGACCCCGACAGCCACGTGTGGCTTCCGTTATGGCTGCACCTGCTGGACAGTGCCGCCGTGGCCGAGCACCTGGCCCGCAACTGGCTGGCGCCGACCGTCCAGGATCTCATTGAGCGCGAGTTCACCGACCCCGATTCCGGCCTCTCCCCCGTCGACGAGTTCTGTCTGCTGGCCTCCTGGATCGCGGGCGTGCACGACATCGGCAAGTGTTCGCCGGCATTCTCCAGCAAGGTCCCGCACCTCGACGACCGGATGCGAGAAGCTGGCCTTAAGCACGAGCCGCTCGACACCGAAGACCGCCGCAGACTGCCGCACGGACTGGCTGGGCATATCGTCCTCCAGCGCTGGCTCCGCACGGAGTACGCCGGCAACCGAGGTGGTTACACAGCCCTCGCCTCCGTCGTCGGGGCCCATCACGGTATTCCACCCACCACGGCCAACCTCTCCACTGAAATCGCAGGACGTGACCACCTGCTAGGCGACGAGCCCTGGGAGACCGCTCGCCGCGAGCTGCTAGACCTCGCAACCACCACGACCGGTGCTGCTCCCCTGCTAGGCGCTTGGAGCCGCCGCAAGTGGTCCCAGCCGTTCCTCGTTGAATTGTCCGGCCTGGTCATCGTGGCCGACTGGATCGCCTCAACCGAAGACTATTTCCCGCTGCTTCCCTTGGACGACGACGGTGCCGCCCTGCTCACGCCCCGCGCCCATACAGCCCGCGTCAACAGGGGCCTGTCGCTGCTGGAGATCCCCTCGCCGTGGCACCCACGCGACACCGGCACCGATGCCGACTCGCTGCTGACACAGCGGTTCAAGCTGCCCGACGGCGCGCGCGCCACCGATGTTCAGACGCAGGCGCTCGAAGCTGCCCGCACCATGGAGCTCCCCGGGATCCTGGTTGTTGAGGATTCCACCGGTGGAGGCAAGACCGAGTCGGCGCTCATGGCCGCCGAGGTGCTTGCCGCGCGCACCGGACGCGCCGGTATCCTCTTCGCCCTGCCGACCCAGGCCACCACCGACGCCATGTTCTCCCGCAAGTTGGACTGGCTCGATGCCGTCGAGCAGGCATACGCCGACGCCGGCGCTCCCTCGGACTTCGCCGTGCAGCTGATTCACGGTCGCGCCCGTCTGAATGAGGAGGCCCGGGAGCTGCGTCGGCGCGGATACCAGCTTCGTGACCGGCTGTTCGGCGCGCTGGGCGGCGAGCAGTCGGACGGTCCCCGTCCGACTGGCATTGGCTGGGATGAAGAGGAGGCGCAAAGCAGGAAAACTCTCGACGCAGCAGGAAGACGCCAAGCGGACGTGGCCATCATGGCCTGGTTCAGCGGGCGGAAGAAGTCGATGTTGTCGGACTTCGTCGTCACCACCGTCGATCATCTGCTGTTCGGCGCGATGCGCTCGCCGCATCTGGCGATGCGCCACCTGGGCCTGTCCCGCAAAGTGGTTGTGGTGGACGAGGTGCACTCCTACTCGACCTACATGAACGCCTACCTTGACCGGGCACTAACCTGGCTAGCTGCCTACGGCGTGCCGGTGGTGCTGCTTTCCGCGACACTGTCGGAGGCACGCTGCACGGCGATGGTCGATGCGTACCGCCGCGGCCTGCAGCTGTCCAGGGCACAACGGCTTAGGAAGCACTCCGACCCCGAAACGATCAATACGCCCTTCCCGTGCCTGGTTGCTGCCGGTTGCGAGTCCACTGAGGTCACTCCGGTTACCTCGGCGGGGCGTCGCTCCGCCACCCAGGTCCGGCAGCTCAGCAAAGACGGCTTGCTACCGCTGCTGGCGGACAAGCTTGCCGACGGCGGCTGCGCCCTTATCGTCCGTAACACCGTCGGGCGCGCTCAGGAAACCTATGAGGTACTGCGCGAGCAATTCGGTGAAGAGGTGACCCTTAATCATGCCCGCTTCACCATCGGAGATCGCCTCGCCAAGGACGCTGATCTGCTCCGCCGCTTCGGTCCGCCACGCAGCCATCCCAAACGCCCGCACCGGGCCATCGTCGTCGCCACGCAAGTGGTGGAGCAGTCGCTAGACATCGATTTCGACCTGCTCGTCACCGACCTCGCTCCCGTCGACCTGGTGCTTCAGCGCATGGGACGCCTGCACCGCCATCAGCGCCCGCGTCCGCCCCGGCTCGTCACTCCCACCTGCTACATAGATTGGCTTCCTGCGACGGGGTCCAGCGCACCTTCACTTGAACGCGGCGCCGAGGCGATCTATGGCGAGCATGACATGCTGCTCAGTGCCGCCGCCTTACACGGCGTCGTCGACGGCGGCGGCACCGTCACGGTGCCCGACGATGTCCACGGTCTGATCGAGGCCGTGTACGGAGATGACGCCGACGTGCCGCCGGCATGGCAGGACGCGCTCGCACAAGCACGGGACGCCTACGCGCGAGAATTCCAGAAGAAGCACAACGCTGCGCGGGCGTTCCTCCTGGAAGAACCCAAGCGCCGTGGTGAGTCCACTTCGCTGATCGACTGGCTTCACACCACAGCGTCGGACAGCGAGGAGGCCGGGCGCGCGCAGGTCCGCGACGGCGAGGACTCGCTGGAGGTCATTCTGCTTGAGCTGCATCGGGAAGGCGGGCAGGAGGAGCTGCGGACGCTGGCGTACGCACCCGATGCTCCGGGGGCTTTGATCCCGACGGACCAGGTTCCTGGCCGCACGGTTGTACGAGCTATGGCGATGTCCGCCGTGCGGCTGCCTGCGGGCATTACCAGGGGAGACAAGATGGACCTAGCGATACAAGAGCTAGAAATTCGTGTCGTACCCGCGTGGCAGGCTGATCCACAGCTCCGGGGGCAGCTCTTCCTACTCCTTGAGGACGGCCGGGCACAGCTGGCCGGAACCACCCTCGAATACTCATCCACAACTGGGCTAAAGGAGGTCCGCGACGCATGACGGCAAGCTTCAATCTTCTCGATGAGCCCTGGATCAGGGTGACCCGGCTCGACGGCGCACCCGATCAGGTCTCTCTCCTCGACCTCTTCCGCTATGCAGAAGGCATCGAAGGAATTCACGGCGAGATCGCCAGCCAGGACATGGCGGTCCTGCGCCTGCTCCTGGCTATCTGCCACCGCGCCATGGACGGCCCGGAGGATCTGGATGCGTGGGAGGAGTACTGGGACGAGCCAGGCAGGCTCGGGACGGACGCCGCCGCCTATCTGGAGCGCTTCCGGGACCGATTCGATCTGCGCGACCCCGAGCAGCCGTTCTTTCAAGTGGCCGGGATCCACTCGGCTTCGGGCAAGATCTCCGGCTTGGAGTCCCTGATCGTGGACGTCCCTAACGGTAATCCCTTCTTCACCACCCGCATTGCCGAGGGCCTGGATGCCATCAGTTGGGCGGAGGCCGCCAGGTGGCTGGTACACGTCCACGCCTATGACCCTGCGGGGATTCGCTCCGGTGCCGTTGGCGACCCGCAGGTAAAGAACGGAAAGGGATACCCGATCGGCCCGGGGTGGACTGGACAGATCGGCGCCGTAGCTGTGACTGGAGAGAACCTGGAGCGCACGCTGCTGCTCAACACCGTAGTCTGCGAAGCGACAGGGGGTCTGCGCGAAGTCAATTCGGAGCTCGACCTCGCCCCATGGGAGCAGGAGCCCAGTGGCCCCGCGGGTTCGCTATCGTTGGAGCCGACCGGACCGGTGGCTTGCTACACATGGCAGACGCGACGCGTCCTGCTGCACGGCGACGGCGAGTCGGCGACTGGGCTCTTCCTCGGGAACGGGGATAAGGCCACCCCGCAGAATCGTTTCTCCGTTGAGCCCATGACGGCGTGGCGTTTCTCCGAGCCACAGACCAAGAAGCTCAAGGCTCCTGTCTACATGCCGCGCAAATTGCCGACGGATCGAGCCTTCTGGCGAGGGTTGTCCTCGCTGATCGCGCAACTCAGCCCCTCGCTGTCAGTCCGGGGCGCAGGAGACGTGACCAGGTATATGCCGCCCGGCGTGGTGGACTTTTACCAGGTTCTCATGATGCATGAGATCGTTCCGATGTCCGGTCTCATGCCGCTGCACGCCACCGGCATCGAGTATGGCGCGCAAGAAGCCGTGGTCTCCGAACTGCTCGACGACACCCTGACCCTTCCGGCGAAGCTGCTCGATCCTGGAGAAACTCGCCTGGTTGCCGTGGTCCGGGACGCCATGGAGCAGACCGAGCAGGTGGCCGGCGCGCTGCGCAACCTCGCCGGAAACCTGGACCGCGCCAGCGGCGGCAGCCCGGATACGGCGTCGGCGGCTCGCAACCGCGCCAGCAGCTCCTTCTACCAGGTGATTGATGAGGAGTTCCCCCGCTGGCTCGCTTCCCTGGCGGAAATCGACCCGACGGCGGGGCGCGAGCAATGGCGGGCCCTCCTGCGGTCGGAGGCCTGGCGTCAGCAGGACGTACTCGCTTTCGCAGCACCGAACGCGGCCTTCGCCGGCCGCGGCGAGGGAACGGGACGCATGGACGTCAGCCGCGCTCTGGTCTTCTTCCGCGCCGCCCTCAACAAGATCATCCCTCCTCCTGAAAGCAATGACGCCCCCAGTGATGAAGCAGAAAGGACAGTTGCATGACGCAGTCAGAAGCCGATGCTCCCGCAGGGCCCCAGAGCACGGCACCACCGCAAGAGCCGAGACGCAGACTTCGAGAGAATGCCGGGCAACTCGTGGATAAGCGCCTAGGCGGGAAGAACGGCCTACAGGCCCGCTACCTGCGCAATGAGTCCCAGGGGCGCGCCGACGTTGCCGCCCTGCGCAAGGCCGCAAACCGAGCCCCCGGGGAGCTCCCCGAGGTCTGGTCGTTGACCGCTGTGCCTGTAGCCTCCAGCGCCGGAGACGCTCCCACATGGGAGGAGCTCGCAGTGCACACCGCCATGACCCTGTATGCCGTGCATCAGCAGTCGCGGAGCGAGGGAATGTTCCAGCCCGGAGTCGGGCTTGGCCGCGCGGCGCGAGACTTAATCGGTCCGCATGACCAGGAGAATCCCTCCGCGCGGGCACGGTTCAACGCGCTAGTCACGTCAACCACCATCGGCGAACTACGCCATCACCTGCGGAGCTTCGTCTCCCAATTGCGCGCCCGAGGCATCCCCCTGGATCACGCCATGCTCTCTGACGACCTAGTCGGTTTCCAACGTCCCGGTGGCGCCAAAGACGTCCGGCTGCGGTGGTCCCGCCAATATGGCGGGTTCTCTTCCACAGCCCAGAGCGTCTCAGCAACCGACGCAGCATCCTTTGATTCCACACCCGCCCCTACTACCACGGAGAACTGAAATGAGCACTTACGTCGACCTCCACATCATCCAGAGCCTGCCGCCGTCCTGCGTCAACCGCGACGACTCCGGCTCTCCGAAGTCCGCCGTCTACGGCGGCGTGAGACGGCTTCGCGTCTCCAGCCAGTCCTGGAAACGGGCCACGCGCCTGTACTTCAACGAGCTCCTGGACGCATCCGACGTCGGTGTCCGCACTAAGCGCGTCGTGGAAGTGCTGGCAAACAAGATCGTGGCTGAGGCGCCCGACCTCACCGAGTCCGCCCCCGCACTGGCTGAGGACGTTTTCAAGGCAGCCAAGATCAAGCTCTCGGCGCCCCGAGGCAAGAAGGATGCTCCGCAGGAATCCGGTTACCTGCTGTTCCTCTCTACTAGCCAGATCGCTCGGCTCTCGGACCTTGCCATCACGTCCACACGCAATGGAGACAAGCTTGATGCCAAGGCGGTCAAGAAGATCTTCAAGGAAGCGCACGCCGTGGACGTGTCGCTGTTCGGCCGCATGGTCGCCGACGATACGGATCTAAACGTAGACGCCGCCTGCCAGGTCGCGCACGCGATCTCCACCCACGCCGCCGAGAACGAGTACGACTTCTTCACTGCTGTCGACGACGCGAAGTCCCGTTCCGAGGAGGAGGACGCCGGCGCCGGGATGATGGGCACGGTCGAGTTCTCCTCGGCAACGATGTACCGTTATGCCACCGTCAATTTCGACCTGCTCGCCGAGAACCTGGGCAACAGCGAAGCCGCCCTACGCGCCCTTGAGGTCTTCGTCAAGGGATTCTGCCTATCCATGCCCACCGGGAAGCAGAACACCTTCGCTAACCGGACCGTACCCGAGGCGATCGCCGTCTCCGTGCGGGATGACCAGCCGGTCTCACTGGTGGGAGCCTTCGAGCAGCCGGTTCGTACCGACGAGACCCGCGGCTACCTCGGCCGCTCTATCGAGGCACTTGCGGAGCACGCGCGCGCAGTGGAAAGCACCTACGGCCTGCGGCCTGTCGCGAGCTTCGTCGTCTCCCTGAAGGACTCAGACGCCGTTGCGTCCTTGGGCGAGAGGGTCTCCTTCGCGGACCTTCCCGGCCGTCTGCGGGAGACCGTGGCGGCACGCGTCACCGACGAGGAGCATTCCTGATGGCTGTTCTCCTGCTACGACTCGCAGGCCCGATGCAGGCGTGGGGGGTGAAGTCTCGTTTCACCGTTCGGGCAACGGAACTTG
>NZ_PIZC01000048.1:144949-211414 GCF_019325145.1 Actinomyces sp. 594 | reverse complement strand
CGGCATGCTCGCCTCCGCCGTCGGCCGACGGCGGACAGATCCGATCGAGGATCTACTCAGGCTCCGCTTCGGCGTCCGCAAGGACCAGCCCGGCACTGTGATCCGCGACTTTCACACCGCCCGATCGCTCGACGGCAAGGACTCCATGCCGCTTTCGGAGCGCTACTACCTTACCGACGCCGTATTCCTGGCCGGGATTGAGGGTGACGAGGCGCTCCTTCAGGGGCTTGACGAGGCGGTCAAGCACCCCGTCTTTCCCCTGTACCTGGGCAGACGCTCATGTCCGCCGACGCAGCCCGTGTCATTGGGGCTGCGCGATGCGTCGCTTTACGACGCCCTCAGGGAGGAACCTTGGTTGGCCTCACCTTGGTTCCGTCGGCGACGTCGGCACTCGGCTTTCAGAGCCGAATTGCTGCTGGACCTGGATGCCGTGCCGGCCGATGCTCACACGGGTGCTCTCCGCGGAAGTCGTGATGTTCCGGCGTCCTTCGATCCGCGCCGTCGCGAGTACGGGTTCCGTCAAGTAGAACGGCTGGAGGTGCCGGTGACCGCTCCCGCGGATAAGCCGTCCTCATCCGCGGATAACCACGATCCGATGGCCGATGTGGAGGAGGCCGCGCAGTGTTCCTGACGAAGATTGACCTCGATCCATCCCGGCGTCTTGCCCGTAAGTACCTGGGCTCGCCGCAGGTCATGCACGCCGTCGTTATGAAGGCTGCGGGAGTGGATGCGGTGGGCGGCGCAGGTAGGGTCCTGTGGCGGGCTGACCCCGGAGCAAGTACCTCGCTCTACTTGCTCACCCCCTCGGAGCCCGACTGCACGCAGATCGTGTCCGAGGCCGGTGTGCTTGGCTCGCAGGCACGAACTCTCGACTACTCGCCGTTCTTGGAACAGCTGGACTCCGGCCAGCTGTGGGCGTTCCGTCTGGCCGCCAACCCCTCGCGTTCGGTCGCGCAGGGCCCCGGCAAACGCGGAAAGCGGTACGGGCACGTGACCGTTGAGCAGCAACGGCAGTGGCTGGTAAGCCGCACCCCTAACTACGGATTCGAGCTTGTCCCAGCCGAGGGGTACGACGGCGAGGCAGCGCAGTCCGTCGTCGTCGTCCGCCGAGAGCGCCCGATCTTCAACCGTCAGCGGCCTGACGCCGAGGTACGCGACCGAGTCACGATCAACCGGACCGTTTATGAAGGTGTGCTGCACGTGACGGATCCGGACAGGCTCCGTCACGCGTTAGTGGCAGGGATCGGGCGTTCAAAGGCGTATGGGTGTGGGCTCATGACCCTCGCACGAGTGGGGCGGCGCTGAACCATGGCCCGGATGCTGCCGGTTCCCGTGACTGCGCTCCCCCGCGTGCAGGATCGCATGACATTCCTCTATGTGGAGCAATGCGTGGTGCACCGCGAGGACGGAGCGCTTACAGCACGCAATGACCAGGGCACTGTCCGAGTCCCGGCAGCCTCGCTGATCGCGGTGCTTTTGGGTCCCGGCACCTCGGTGAGCCATCAGGCCATGTGTCTGCTGGGCGAGTGCGGGACGACTGCCGTCTGGGTCGGTGAACGGGGCGTGCGCTACTACGCGCATGGACGCTCGTTGGCCACCTCGACCCGCTTGCTGGAGGAGCAGGCGGCCAGAGTCTCCTCGCCGCAGAAGCGTCTGCGGGTGGCCCGGGAGATGTACTCCATGCGTTTCCATGGTGAGGACGTCAGTGGCCTCACCATGCAGCAGCTGCGCGGAAGGGAGGGTGCCCGTGTGCGCGAAATCTATCGGGAGAACTCCCGCAGGACCGGCGTTCCGTGGACTCGCCGCGACTACCGGCCCGATGACTTCGAGGCGTCAGATCCGATCAACCAGGCGCTGTCCGCCGCCCATGCTGCCCTTTACGGAGTAGTGCACGGCGTCATTGTCTCGCTGGGTTGTTCGCCGGGCCTGGGCTTCGTGCATACCGGGCACGAGCGTTCCTTCGTGTACGACGTCGCTGACCTTTATAAGGCGGAGACTACGATCCCCATGGCCTTCGACGTCGTGGCCGAGGGCATGGAGGACTTGACCGGCACTACCAGGCGTCGAGTGCGCGACAAGGTGTTCGACTTGCGCGTCATTGAACGCGCCGTCAAGGACATCTGCAACTTGCTGGGCGCCGAGGCGGAGGATGATCTGAGCGTCAACGTGGTTTCCCTGTGGGATTACCAACGCCGTCTAGTTGCCGGTGGCGCGAACTACTCGGAAGAGGATGCGGGCGGATGGTAGTGCTGATTCTTTCCGCCGCGCCCGCCTCTCTGCGTGGCGCTATGACGCGTTGGCTGCTCGAGGTGAGTCCGGGCGTGTTTGTCGGTCGTCTGTCAGCCCGGGTGCGTGAACAGTTGTGGGAGCTCATCAGGGCGTACATCGGCGACGGTAGGGCACTGCTCATCTGGTCCACACGCTCCGAGCAGCACTTCGAAATCGCTTCTCTAGGCCACGATCGCGACCCGGTCGATATCGAGGGCTGCATAGTGATGCGTACACCGTACCGGCAGATCGAAGGAGCCAAGTCGATTCCCGGCGCGGTGAGACCAGCCAAGGAGTCATGGTCGATCGCTGCTCGACGGCGTCGCTTCCGCAACTCGGCGGAGCGGGCACTAGGTCAGCAGTAAAGGAATCACGTGTAGAGTTTGCTGTCGTGGCGTTGGGATTCCAAGGATCCGCAAGTGTCGACCCCGCGCGAGCGGGGATGATCCGACCGTCCTCGCTGTCTTCCGCACGGTGGCTGGGTCGACCCCGCGCGAGCGGGGATGATCCGGTGATCTCCACAGGCTCGTTGGCCAACACCATGTCGACCCCGCGCGAGCGGGGATGATCCCCCATGGCGGTTGATTTCTCGATCATGGGAGCGGTCGACCCCGCGCGAGCGGGGATGATCCGCGCTGACATCACGCGACCTCCTTGTCGCCAGCGTCGACCCCGCGCGAGCGGGGATGATCCCCGCACGCTCAATACGCACATCCATCTCGCTGAGTCGACCCCGCGCGAGCGGGGATGATCCGGACCAGGGCATTACCGACGGCTCCCTGATGTCGTCGACCCCGCGCGAGCGGGGATGATCCGCGAGGCCGCCCCACACCCGCAATTGGGTGTGGGTCGACCCCGCGCGAGCGGGGATGATCCGGGAGGCCCGACCATGGCAGACGACCAGGAGACGTCGACCCCGCGCGAGCGGGGATGATCCGGTCCAGGGTGTCTGCCCGGTGACGTAGGTGTTGTCGACCCCGCGCGAGCGGGGATGATCCCACCACGTCGCCCGGGACCGGGCTGGTGACAGGGTCGACCCCGCGCGAGCGGGGATGATCCCAGCTCCCCCACATAGTTGGGCAGGTTGTAGGTGTCGACCCCGCGCGAGCGGGGATGATCCGACGAGCAAGCGCCGGCTGGATTGGTCTCGTGGGTCGACCCCGCGCGAGCGGGGATGATCCGCACTCATGAGAGATCCTCCTCCTGACACAAACGTCGACCCCGCGCGAGCGGGGATGATCCCGCCGCCTTGGGGGCGGCGAGCAGGAATACGCCGTCGACCCCGCGCGAGCGGGGATGATCCCACCGTGTACCGGTGGCGCGACGGCCGCGAGGAGTCGACCCCGCGCGAGCGGGGATGATCCGACGGCGGCGAGGGCCCCGAAAATCAGCGCGAGGTCGACCCCGCGCGAGCGGGGATGATCCGCGCGTCCCGGTAGATCGAGCTCTGCTGGATGGCGTCGACCCCGCGCGAGCGGGGATGATCCGGGGCGGGCACCGCCGGCGCGGACTCATTAGCGGTCGACCCCGCGCGAGCGGGGATGATCCGAGCATCCGGACGGCACTCACCGGCTGCTACAGGTCGACCCCGCGCGAGCGGGGATGATCCCCCCGGAGCCCCTGCCGGTGCGGGGCGGCTCGTGTCGACCCCGCGCGAGCGGGGATGATCCGGCTGTGGGGGCTGGCCGATGAGCCCGCCGCCCGTCGACCCCGCGCGAGCGGGGATGATCCCCGGAGCCTGCACTCCCCGGTGACCGGCGCGCCGTCGACCCCGCGCGAGCGGGGATGATCCCGCGTCCAGCACGGCGTCCTCGGTCAGGGCACTGTCGACCCCGCGCGAGCGGGGATGATCCCACGCCGGTCACGAAGTTGATCAGCCCCCTGCAGGTCGACCCCGCGCGAGCGGGGATGATCCCACGTTCCGGGTGCCGACCACCTGCCTCGGGGCGTCGACCCCGCGCGAGCGGGGATGATCCTGCACGTCGTATACCACGGAAACGCCCACCTGGGTCGACCCCGCGCGAGCGGGGATGATCCCCGCGTTCAAAAGCCGTGTCCAAAACCCCCGCAGTCGACCCCGCGCGAGCGGGGATGATCCCCAGAAGCCCGACTACCGCACCCGGTTCATGTTGTCGACCCCGCGCGAGCGGGGATGATCCGAGTTCGACACTGACGCGGTGCGGGCGCTCGCCAGTCGACCCCGCGCGAGCGGGGATGATCCGGCCAGGTTGGTGAGCCTGGTGCCGGTGACTAGGTCGACCCCGCGCAAGCGGGGATGATCCTCCGCGCTCACCGACGGGTGACGGGTACCCGTCGTCGACCCCGCGCGAGCGGGGATGATCCACCGACGGCGCACCACCATTCCAGATCGGACCCGTCGACCCCGCGCGAGCGGGGATGATCCCAACGACGGAACCCCGGCCGCTGGGGACCGGGGATCGACCCCGCGCGAGCGGGGATGATCCGGACGACACGCCCCCGGAGCGGCCCTCCAGGCCGTCGACCCCGCGCGAGCGGGGATGATCCTCCGGAGCCGCTGCCGGTGTCGGAGCGTGTGGTGTCGACCCCGCGCGAGCGGGGATGATCCTCCTGGGAGGACGCCCCGCCGGGGGCCTTTTTGGTCGACCCCGCGCGAGCGGGGATGATCCGCTCAATGACCTCGTCGGCCGTGCGCGGGAGAGTCGACCCCGCGCGAGCGGGGATGATCCGGACGCCGAGATCGCCACCGGCATGGGCCTGGTGTCGACCCCGCGCGAGCGGGGATGATCCTACATAGGTGCTGGTTGTAGTACTGCCGCACGGGTCGACCCCGCGCGAGCGGGGATGATCCCCTCGTCGGCCCGGAGAAGGCGCGGGCCGTGCTCGTCGACCCCGCGCGAGCGGGGATGATCCCCGCGCCGTCCACGATCCGCGCCGCGGCCGCCAGTCGACCCCGCGCGAGCGGGGATGATCCGCATCGCTAGAGCAGCTGTCTTGTAAACAGCCGGTCAACCCCGCACGAGCTGCGACAATGCGCCCCCACCGACCGCCTCACTTCATCGGGGAAGCGCTCATTCCCGCCCGAACCAGTCCTCCAGCCCGTCTGGGACCCCGACCCAGGCCAGTGCCTCACCCATCTCCTCCGGTCGCAGCAGTATCCGGTGAAAGGCGTCGGCAACGCGCGCACACTGCGCCTCATCCGCAATACCCGTGACAACCAGGTGGCAGCGCGGCACCTCCCCACCGCCCTGCTTCTCACCGCCCTGCTTCTGCCCTAGAGCCGCGCCCTCCAGCGAATTCACTTTCACACTCAGCGCTGCATCCCAGGGCCCGGCATCCCCCACACTGACAACTCCACCGGCCACCTCCCAGGTACACACGCGCCCAGGACGGCTGGGCAGCCAGAAGCAGCCGCGGGCGAGCAAACCATTACCGGCCAGATCGGCGACGAATTCGCGCAGCCGCCCCGGGTGGAAGGGCAGCTCGGAAAACAGGTCCAGCGTGCGCACCCCGTGCTCAATGGGTCCTCCCCACGCCCTGGTAGTGGCAGGATGCACGCGCGCCAGAGCCAGCTCAGCATCGTGCCGGACCGCTAGCAGCTCCGGAAGCATTGGCGTGTCCAAGCCCGGTAGCAGCAGCGTGTCGTGGGGGCGCAGATGCTCTACTAGGTCACGCCCGACCGGATCCTCGCCGAGGGTAACAACCACGTCCGCGTAGCCGATGCCGGCCATGTGTATCTCACCGCTGCAGCGGCCGTCGTCGGCGTACGCCCCGCCGGCGAATGCAGCCAACGACCGGTGCTCCAGCAACTGGTCAGCAGCGGAGTCGAGGTCAATGACGTGCGCGACTCCGGCGAGTGTCACGCCCGGCATCATTTCGAGCTCCACAGCCAGACCCGGGACCAGGTGCACTAGTTCCACCCCGACCGGCAGCAGGATAACGGTGGTTCCGTCCGCTTCGATTCGAGCTCGGTCCGCGCCGACGGCGATCAGCACCTCCCGTAGGGAACAGGTCCAGCACTCCCGGGAGCGGGGGACGTCGATGACTGACATGGCACTCGAGACCGTGCCCGAGTCCGACTCAATCGGCGACATAGTGGCGAGTCGTATGACTCCATGCTCGCCTTGCTCGGGGACAAGGGTCGCCTGAATGACGAGTGCCTCCTCGCCGTGTAGGGCGAGAGCGACCAGGTCAAGCAGCAGCGGGTCGACGGCGCTGATGAGCGTGAGGCAGTGCACGGCACCTCCAGTTGACGATAACGGGAATCGTTCGCATATAGTGCGCCCCATGAGCCGCTACTGCCAAGTCACAGGGGCCCGCCCAGTCACGGGGTACTCGATCTCACATTCCCACCGCCGCTCAAAGCGTCGGTGGCTGCCCAACCTGCAGACCAAGCACTACTGGGTGCCCTCTCTGGGAAGAAGGGTCACGCTCACGGTCAGCACCAAGGGCATCAAGATCATCGACAAGTTGGGCATTGACGTCGTCGTTGCGCAGATGCGCGCCAGAGGGGAGCGAGTCTGATGGCGTCCGCCAAGGGCAGGGATCTGCGTCCGGTCATCAAGCTGGTATCCACCGCCGGCACCGGATACACCTACGTCACCCGCAAGAACCGTCGTAATACACCGGACCGTCTGGTCATTCGCAAGTACGACCCGATCATCCGCAGGCATGTCGAATTCAAGGAGTCCCGCTGATGGCCAAGAAGTCCAAGCGCGTAGCCGATGCGCGCCGCCGCCGGACCGTATCCCGCTACGCCGAGCGGCGAGCGGAGCTGAAACGGGCTAGCGTCAGTCCCGCCCTGACCGAGCATGAGCGTCGCGCAGCCATGGCCGCCTTGCACGCGATGCCCCGCGACGCCTCCCCCACGCGGCTGCGCAACCGTGACGCCGTTGACGGCCGCCCGCGCGGCTATCTGCGCAAGGCTGGAGTCAGCCGAATCCGCTTCCGGGAGATGGCCCTACGCGGCGAATTACCCGGCATCACCAAGTCGTCCTGATAGGTCCTTCGGACCTCCATTCCGACGCTGCTACCAAAGTCAGTCCCACATGAGCTCGAGAAGGAATCACCACATGCGCCCGGGAATCCACCCCGACTACCACCCAGTGGTCTTTCGTGACAAGTCTGCCGACTTCGCCTTCCTCACGCGTTCCACCATCACCTCGCCCCGAACCATCCAATGGGAGGACGGCAACACCTACCCGCTGGTCGACGTCGACATCTCCAGCGCCTCGCACCCGTTCTGGACGGGCAGGGGCCGCGTTCTAGACACAGCCGGCCGGGTGGAGAAGTTCGAGAGGCGCTACGGCAAGCGCTCCCGCTGATACCCCCGCACGTCGCTGAAAGGAGATTCCATGAAGGTCCGCGCTTCCATCCGGTCACTTGCCAAGCAGCCGGGCAGCAAGGTGGTGCGCCGCCGCGGCCACACCTATGTCATCAACAAGAAGAACCCGCGTTTCAAGGCCCGCCAGGGCTGAGCACGAGCGGCGGGCGGTCGGGCTGTAGCGGCCCGCCCCAGCCCGGCCCGCCCCGCCGTCAATTCATCACCTGCCCGGTACCTGTTACCCCGCCCCCATCCGGCCCGGCTACCCTCCTGCCATGACCACGTCCGCTCCCGCCATGCCCGCCGACGCCCGCCACCTCGTGCTGACACTGTCCTGCCCAGACCGCCCCGGTATCGTCAACGCCGTCTCCGGCGCACTGGCCCGGCGCGGCGGTAACATCACCGAGTCCAAGCAGTTCGGCGACGAGGTCTCCGGCTTGTTCTTCATGCGCGTCCAGGTGATGACCACCGTGGCCCGGGAGGAGCTGGAGAAGGACCTGGCCGAGCTAGCCCGCACCTACTCCATGACCTGGTCGCTGGATGAGGTCGGCCGCCCCATGCGCACCCTGATCATGGTCTCCAAGGAGGGCCACTGCCTGACCGACCTGCTCTTCCGAGCCCGCAGCCAGGGCCTGCCGATCGACGTCGTCGGCGTGGTCGGCAACCATGAGGACCTGCAGCCGGTGGCCGACTTCTACGGGGTCCCCTTCCACCACGTCCCGGTCACCAAGGAGACCAAGGCCGACGCCGAGGCGCAGCTGCTGGAGCTAGTGGACTCCCTGGATGTTGAGCTGGTGGTGCTGGCTCGCTACATGCAGATCCTCTCCCCCGCCCTGTGCGAGCGCCTCCACGGCGCAGTGGTCAACATCCACCACTCGTTCCTGCCGAGCTTCAAGGGCGCCAACCCCTACCGGCAGGCCCATGAGCGCGGCGTGAAGCTGATCGGCGCGACCGCCCACTACGTAACCCCGGACCTGGATGAGGGTCCCATCATTGAGCAGGACGTCACCCGCGCCAGCCACGAGGACTCCGTGGATACGCTGCGCGCCAAGGGGCAGGACGTCGAGAGGCGGGTGCTCGCGCAGGCCGTGCGCTGGCACGCCGAGCACCGGGTGCTGCTCAACGGTCACCGAACAGTCGTCTTCGCCTGAGTCCGTGCATGAATTGGCCGGGACGCCCGTCTGACGCCCCGGCCAATTCAGCCGATGCCCAGCCGACTTCAGTCGGTTCGACCCGCTGCTGCTCAGGAGTCCTGGCGCTCCTTCAAGGTGACGGGAATCTCGATCTCCGCGCCGTCACGGATAACGGTCAAGGTGACCTCGTCCCCGGCGGAGTACTGCCGCACGAAGCCGGTCAGCGCGGCCGCCTGGCTGGTGGCCTTCCCATCGATTGCGGTAATGACGTCACCCGCCTTGATACCGGCCTGATCCGCGGGAGAACCGGACTCAACATCGCCGACCTCGGCACCGGCCCGAGTCACGCCCTCAGAGGTGGTGGCTCCACCATCGCCGATCGCTACACCCAGGTAGGCGTGTGTGGCCGTGCCGTTTTCAATCAGCTGGTCGGCGACCTTCTGCGCCAGGTTGGACGGGATCGCGAAGCCGATGCCGATTGAGCCTGCCGACTCCGCCGAGCTCGACATGCTGGCGATCGAGCTGGTGATACCGATGACGGCACCGGTGTCATCGAACAGCGGGCCACCGGAGTTGCCGGGGTTCACCGCCGCGTCGATCTGAATGGCGTTGGTGTATACCTGCGTGGTGGTTGTCTGCGAGTGCCCCAGCAGGCCACTGAGCTGATCCGGCAGGGAGGAGCCACCCTGGTTGGATGTGTCAGTCTCCTCCTGGACGGTGACCACCGGGCGGTTCAGGGCGGAGATGATACCGGTGGTAGCCGTGGAGGACAGCCCCAGCGGGTTGCCGATAGCCATGACATTCTCACCCGTGACCAGATCGTCAGAGTTGCCGAACTGAGCTACCGTCAAGTCATTCGGGGCGTCAACCAGCTCAATGACGGCCAGGTCGGTGGCCGGGTCGGTACCGGTGGTCTCCGCCTCGTAGATGCGCCCGTCCGCCAGCGTCACCTGGATCTTGGAGGCACCGGCGACCACGTGGTTGTTAGTGATGATATGTCCGGACGAGTCGTAGATAACGCCGGAGCCGACGGCCGTGCCCTCACTGACAGCTACGGTGATGGAGACGACGGCGTTGGACACGGCCGCGGTGACAGCCTCCCAGTCGGGGGCAGTGCCGGTGGAGGAGACGGTCTGCGTCGTAGAACCGGTGGCAATCGCCGTCGGCGCCGAGGAGGAGCGGGCGGAGTCATCGCCGTCTCCCAGATAGTGCACCGCAGCCACCGCACCCCCGGAGGCGAGCAGGGCGGTCACCAGGGACGTGGCGATCACTCCGCCCCACCCCGGACCGCGGCTGCCCCCGCGGGGTTCAGGACCCGAGGGAGTCAGCGGCCGCCCCTGTGGCTGGTTCTGCGGCGGGAAGGGTGGCTGAGCGCTCCCGGCAGCGCTGGAGCTCTGTGCGCTCAACTGCTGGTAGGGGCTCTGGTAAGCACCCGCACCGGAGGCCTGGTCGGCGGTATTCCCGTAGGCCCAGGAGCCGGCGGCCTGCCCGGACGGCGCGTAGGGGGAGGATCCGGAGCCCGACGCGGAGTTGCGACCGAAGTTGTACCCGGCAGGCGCCTGGGGCGCGGACGTGTAGGGCGACGAAGAACCCGAAGCGCCGACTCCGTCAGGCCCGGGCCCGTAGGCGGCGCCACTCCCACCACCGGTGCCCGTGTAACCGGAGCCTGGATGAGTCGATGCCGGGCCGCCGCCCAGAGGCTGCGTGTCATCGCTCGACGGCCGGTTGGCGTCCCCGGATGCGGCGAAGGGATCGTTCGTGCTCATGGCTCTCCTCCTCGGGCCTCAGCCCGCTCAGTAGACGTCTCAAACCCAATACGCATGACCTGAGTCATCTCCGACACTAGTCTGGGACTTACCTGTGAAACTCGTGTTTAGGCTTGATATCACGCGTCGGTGGTGGAAAGCGCCACAGGCACGGTACACAAGATCATACGCGCACGTGTACCACGCTGAGCCCCCGCACCGGCTCGGTCAGCAGGGCCTGCATCGCGCCCAGGTCGGCAGGTCGGCGGACCCTGATGCCCAGGGCCGCCGCAAGCTCCCCCGGGTCGGTAGCCTGCGGCGCCGCAAAGAACCGGGCGAAGTCTGCCTGCGGCATCACCGCGGGGTACTCCAGGGTGGAGAAGATGGCACCCCCGCCGTCGTCAATGACAACGACCTGCAGGTCGGGCTCTGGTTCCAGCCTCCCGCGCGAAAGGCTCATGGCATCGTGGAGGAAGGTGAGATCTCCCACGACGGCGCGCACGGGCCGACCAGTAGTGGCAGCGCCCAGTGCAGTGGCGAGGGTGCCGTCGATGCCGGCCAGTCCCCGGTTGGCGACTGCGGCCGGCGCGGGTCCTGACGCGGGCGCGGCCAGCCGGTCCAGCCGGCGGATAGTCATGGAGGAACCGACAACGAGCAGGGGTGCGGCACCGGCTGGCGCACGCAGAGCGGCATCCCACACCGCGGTGACGGCAGCGTCCGCGGTCAGTGCCCCGGACCCCGGCTGCAGGCCGACGGCGGGCAGTGCTGCAACCGCGCCGCGCCATTGCGCCGTCCAGTCGCGCGGGCCGGGGCCGAGGCCCAGCGCGGCGGCAAGGTCGGCCGGCTGCGGGGACGCGCTGCCGTCGCCGACCACGGCTACGGAGCTGTGGTCAGCAGACGCTGCGGCAGCCGCGTGGAGCGGCACGACCCGCGCGGCAGTACCGGCTACATCCGTCCAGCGGGAGGTGGAGGTAAGCACGTCGATATGCAGGTCTTCGCGGGCGAGCAGGGCACTGACCGGTCGTGTGAGACTGGGGTGCCCGGCAACCACGATGTGCTCAACCTGCGCGGCAAGCCGCGTCCCCTCCGGGGCCGCCAAAAGCTCGGCGTAGCGGGTCAGGGCCTGGGGGCCGCCACGGGCCCCAGAGGTCGGCTCCGCCAGCAGCGGCCAGTCCAGGTACTCGGCCAGGGCGCGCGCATGACGACCGGAGGCGTCGCCGCTGTCCCCGGCGACGATGACGCCGCGCCGCTCCCGGCGCCCCGGTCCAGAGCCCTCCGGAGCCGGTTGCGCACCCGCCGGGTGCCGCAGGGTGGCGGGGGCGACAACAACAGGTGCGGCGGCACCGGCCGAGGCTCCTGGGGAGCCGCCCGGCGGCAGCGGTGCAGTACTCCGGTAAGCACCGGCAGCGTCGTCGAAGCCGGGCTCGGGCGCGAGCGGGGGCCGGAAGCGGACGTTTAGCTGCGCGGGGCCCGGGTCATTGGTCAGGGCACCGGTGGCGGCGTCCACTGCCCGGCGCACCTGGCCGGCGAGGGCACTCATACCTGCCCTCTCCCCCAGGTCGGCGGTGATGTCTGCGGGCAGGTCCACCACCGTGCGCGGGGCCGCACCGAAGATGCGGGTCTGCTCGGTGGTCTGGTTGGCGCCGGTGCCGACCGCCTCGTGGGGCCGGTCGGCGGTCACCAGCAGCAGAGGCACGCCGGCGGCATCGGCCTCAGCCACAGCCGGGTGCAGGTTGGCGACGGCGGTGCCGGAGGTAGTGACGACGGCGGCAGGGCGGCGAGTGCCGGCCAGCAGCTCCGCGCGGGCGCAGCCCAGGGCTACGAACCCGGCGGTGCGCTCGTCAATGACTACGCGCACCCGCAGTGCCCCTTCGCGTTCGGCGGCGGCTAGCGCGGGGACCAGGGGCGCGGAGCGGGAGCCGGGGGCGAGCACCACCTGGCGCACGCCGCCGCGAATCAGTGAAGTCACGATGGCGCGGGCGGCGGTAAGTGACGGCGGCGGGGCGGTCATAGGCGCAGTCCTGCCACAGCGAGGCCGGGGTCCGCGGCTTCACGTTCACGCCGGCGCTGCAGGGCGGCGGTGATGTGGGACAGGCGGGTGCGCCAGCGGGCGGTGACCTCGGCGTCGGCGGAGGCCGTGCGCAGCAGCGCCCGCGAGACATGCACGGGCCGTACCGGCAGGACGCCGTCGGCGGGCACGGCGGAGGGGGCCGCGACGTCCCGGGCGAGCAGCCGCACCGTGCCCAGCCCGCAGGCGTGTTCGAGTTCCGGCAGGGCGGCCGCGAGCACTACGCCCGCGCCGATGCCGACGCTGGTGTCGACGGCGGAGGAGACGACGGAGGGCAGGCCGAGGCGTTCGGCCAGTGCCAGGCAGCGGCGCACGCCGCCTAGCGGGGCGACCTTGAGGACGGCCACGTCTGCGGCCTTCAGGCGGGTCACGGCCAGCGGGTCTGCGGACAGGCGGATGGACTCGTCCGCAGCGACGGGGATATTGACCAGGCGACGCAGGTCCGCGAGCGCCTGCGTGCTGCCGCAGGGCTGTTCCACGTACTCCAGGCCCTGGGCGGCAGTGTCCAGCAGCGGCAGGATCTTGCGGGCGGTCTCCAGGTCCCAGGCACCGTTGACATCGATGCGGATGCGGCCGCCCGGGCCGACGGCGTCGCGGACGGCCTCGATGCGCGCCACGTCAGCGGCCAGCGCCTTGCGGTCGGAGGCGCGTGCACCGGTGACCTTGATCTTGACGGTGACGGGGCCGGCTTCGGGCTGGCGGGAGGCGCTGCGGCCTGGGCCGGTCGCGGCGCTCGCCCCCACCGCGGCGATTAGGGCGCGGGCGTGGTCGGGGGCGACGGCGGGAACGGTGATGTTCACGGGTACCGTCTGGCGGTAACGGGGTAGGTCGGCGTGGCCGACGATGGCCTGTTCCAGGGCGGAGGCGAGCCAGGGGGCGCAGGTATCGGCGTCGTAATTCCAGAAGGGGGCTAGTTCGCCCCATCCGGCGGGCCCGTGCAGGAGCACGCCGTCGCGGCGGGTCAGGCCGCGAAAGGGGGTGCGCATGGCTACGTCCCAGACAACCGCCTGGTCGATGTCGGCCAGCAACCGCCCGCCGACGCCGGCACGCAGGGCGTCCAGATCGAGTTCACCGCGCACGCGTGCCGACGCGGGTTCCGGGCCGCGGTTGGGGATGGTCACGCCGACAGAATAGCCAGGCGGCCGGGGCCTGGTGCCCGGGCGTAATGATCAGTGCCCAATGGCAACGATTCCGCCGTCAGTCCTCGTCCATGCCGTAGAACATCTTGCTGGCGGAATCTACGGCATGGTCCTCCCGGCTGGCGGTCTCCAGGCCTGTCAAACGCTGGGTTTGGGAGGCGTCGACGCTCGTCAGCGCCTCCAGCGGCGGCTCGTAAGATGTGAGTTCACCACTGAGTTCGGCAGCCGATGGTCGCACCCCACCGCCGGTCGGTGCTCGCGCCCGTGTCGGCAGGCTCCTGGGCCACCTGCTCATCCCCGTCCGGTAGCGCGGAGGTAATTGTCGTCGCGGCGGGCGGCTCGATCACGCCTTCGGGGTAGGTCAGCGCACGCACCGAGCCCAGGGCCAGTGTGAATGCACCTTTTCGTCCACAGCCTCCGCAGATTCTCTACCCCCGGATAACCGGACGTCCCGGATCAGCCGGCCTGCGCCGTCGTCGTTGCCGCCGCTGGATTCCCAAGGGTGGCGACCATGACGGCCTTGATGGTGTGCATGCGGTTCTCGGCCTGGTCGAAGACAATGGAGCGCTCGGACTCGAAGACGTCCTCGGTGACCTCTAGGCCGTCCATGCCGGTGGCCTGGTAGATCTCCTCCCCGATTGTGGTCTCGCGGTTGTGGTAGGCGGGCAGGCAGTGCATGAACTTCGCCTGCTCCCCCGCCTTTGCCATCAGGGCGGCATTGACCTGGTAGTCGCGCAGCAGCTCGATGCGCTCGGCCCACACGTCCTTCGGCTCCCCCATAGACACCCAGATGTCGGTGTGTACGAAGTCCACCCCGGCCACGCCCTCGTCCACGGACTCGGTGAGGGTGATGCGGGCGCCGGTGTCGGCGGCAACGGCCTGGGCGGCGGCGACGCAATCGTCGTCGGGCCACAGTTCCTTAGGGGCGACGATGCGCACGTCGGCGCCTAGTAGGGCACCTGCCACCAGCAGGGAGCGGCCCATGTTGAAGCGGGCGTCACCGACGTAGGCGTAGGCGATTTCGCGCGCGGGCTTGTCAGTGTGCTCCAGCATGGTCAGGCAGTCACACAGCATCTGGGTGGGGTGCCAGTCGTCGGTGAGCCCGTTCCACACCGGCACGCCCGACAGCTCGGCGAGCTGGTCCACCTTGGCCTGGGAGTCGCCGCGGTACTCGATGCCGTCGAACATGTGGCCCAGTACGCGGGCGGTGTCCGCCACGGATTCCTTGTGGCCGATCTGAGAACCGGAGGGGTCCAGGTAGGTGGTGTGGGCGCCCTGATCGTGGGCGCCGACCTCGAAGGAACAGCGGGTGCGTGTGGAGGTCTTCTCGAAGATCAGGGCGATGTTCTTGCCCCTCAGGTGTTGAGTCTCCTGGCCGGCTCGTTTGTCGGCCTTCAACTGTGCCGCCAGGGCGATCAGCGTCATCCACTCCTGCGGCGTGAAATCGAGTTCACGCAGGAAGCTGCGTCCCTTCAGCGAGGCGAGGACGGCGGGGTCTGGGGCCGGGATGGCGAGCATGCGAAGGTCCTTTCGAGGCGTGAGCTCAGGGGATGATCGTAGGGCATGCCTGGGCGGCGGCAGCCGTCCCGTGCCACACGCTCAGTCGGCACCCCCACCGGAGTCGGATATGTATGCACTGCACGACCCCGGGCCGCGTTCCACGACCTTGGTGTGTTTTCCACGACCCCGGGGTGGTCGTGGAAAACACACCAAGGTCGTGCAGTGTCACCCAGGGTCGCGCAAAATCACCACCCCCACACGCCGCCACGCCAAAACACGCGTTCACGCCGATAACCCGCACCAAGTGCGGGGCCCTGTCCCGTCGCGTCGCCGGAGGGTGCGGAAACGCTCGTTAAGCCCGCCGTTCCTGATTCACCGGTGAAAGCGGCATGGCCCGCGGACGAGGCCGCAGCATTGGCGCCGGTCGGCTCGGTTGAGGCGGCATCGTCGTCTGCGGCAACCGCCGCGGCCGCGCACGTCAGCTGACGCCACACGACTCTTCCCAGAGCCGGTTGCCATTGTCACCACCGCCGACTCGCCGTTAACCGTCGCCGACGATGAGGAAGCCGTAGCCTCACCCCCATGGGAGTGGTTGATGATCTTCGCCGGGTCGCGGCGGCAGCACCCCGCTTGGACGGGTTGGAGTCGCGGCGGGAGCGTGCGCAGGGGCTCAGGTCCTCGGGGCGCGCCCTGCAGCGCTCGGCCGTGCTCGTCCTATTCGGGGTGGGCGAGCAGGCGGTATCCCGCGGAGTGCGCGCCGACGGCGAGGGGGCATCGGTGGACGACCTCGACGTCGTTCTCACGCTGCGCTCCGCGGCGGTGAGGCACCAC
This sequence comes from Actinomyces sp. 594, assembly GCF_019325145.1. NCBI lineage: Bacteria > Bacillati > Actinomycetota > Actinomycetes > Actinomycetales > Actinomycetaceae > Actinomyces > Actinomyces sp. 594. Next base: position 195,428 of record NZ_PIZC01000048.1, on the reverse strand, counting down.
CCCGGTGAGGTCGCCTTCCCCGGCGGCGGGCTGGAGCCGACCGACGGGGGCGATCCCGCGGCAGCGGCTCTGCGTGAGGCATGGGAGGAGGCGGGCATCGAGCCGTCCGACGTGGATGTGCTCGGCGCGCTGCCGGAAGCGGCGCTGACCGCTTCGGCGAACCTGGTGACTCCGGTGCTCGGCTGGTGGGCGACGCCTCGGGATATGCGGCTGGATGGCACCGAGACGAGGTGGGCTACGCGGGTCGGGGTAGGTGCGCTCGTGGATCCGGCGGCTCGGCGTACATGGGTGCTGGAGCGCGGCGGACAGGTGTGGCGGGGCCCCGCCTTCGTCACCCGCGACGGCGGGCCGCTCGTGTGGGGCTTCACCGCTGCGGTGCTGTCCACGGTGATCGACGCCGCGGGCTGGACGGTGCCGTGGGCCGAGGCGCGAGAGATCAGCATCGTCGGGAAGTGAGCCGCGCAGTCGCCTCGGACATCAGAGCGAGCTCGGCGTCACTCGGCTCGGTCGCGGGTGTACGGCAAGGCCTCTCACGCGACTCAATCGCCTCGGACACCCGAGCAAGCTCGGCGTCACTCGGCTCAATCGCGCGTGTACGGCAAGGCCTCTCACGCGACTCAATCGCCTCGGACACCCGAGCAAGCTCGGCGTCACTCGGCTCAATCGCGCGTGACCGGGCAGGTCATGCAGTGGGCGCCGCCGCGACCGCGCACCAGCTCGACGCCGGGGGTCTCGATGACCTCCACACCCGCCCGGCGCAGCACATCGTTGGCCCGCTGGTTGTGCGCGTAGCCGATGACCCGCCCCGGCGCCAGGGCGACGACGTTGCAGGAGTCGCGGGACAGCTCGCGCAGCGCCTCGGCCTCGTCGGACATGTCGGGGCTGATCACCTTGAAGGCGTCGATGCCGGCGGCCCGGGCCAGGACGGCGTCCATGTCGCCGCCGTCGTGGACGGTTACCCGCAGGGCGGAGCCCTTGCTGGAGCCGTGGTTGGCGCCGGGCTCGATCTCCACGGTGGTGACGTCGTTGAAGCCGGAGAAGCGCAGGTAGGTGTCGGGGGCGACCATGGTCATGAGGGTGTCCAGGTGCATGACGGCGTCGAGCTCGGTGTAGAAGGCGCGGTCGGGCATGTGGATGCCGATGACCCGGTCGGCGACGCCGTCGGCGAAGAGCCGGGTCGCCAGGCGCTCCACACCGGCCGCACTGGAGCGGTGGGTTAGCCCCATGACCAGGGTGCGGTTACCCAGCACCTGGAAGTCGCCGCCCTCGACGGTGGCCGGGGAGGCGCCGTGAGGCTCCACCCACAGCGGGCCGCGCTCGCCCGGCGTCCGGTCCGACGACGTCGCCCCTTCCCCGCCCGAGACGGAGCCGACTCGGCTGGCGAAGGCGGGGTGGAAGCGGTAGACGGCCTCGTAGTTGACGGCCTCACGTCGGCGGGGGGCGAGCGCCATGGTGTTGACGGACACGCCGCCGTACAGCCAGGCGGAGGTGTCGCGGGTGAACAGGTGGTTGGGCAGGGGGGTGACCACGAACTGCCCCTCCAGGGTGGACAGGTAGGTGGTGGCGAACAGGGTGGCGGCGTCGGCGGGGTCCAGGCGCTCGCGCAGTTCGTTGCGGGTGATGCCGGCCAGGAGGACCTCGGCGAGTTCGGCGTCGGGCAGGCCGCCCAGGAAGTCGATGAGCACCTCGGAGGTGGACACGCCGACCGCCTGCGGGCCGACGGTCTCCTCCAGGACGAGGCGACGGGCCTCGGGGACGGCGAGGGTCTCGGTGAGCAGGTCGCGGAAGTCGTGGACGATCACGCCCTCGGCGCGCAGGATGGCGGTGAAGGCGTCGTGCTCGGCCTGGGCGCGGGCGATGTTCAGGGCGTCGTCGAACAGCAGGGAGTTGGCGTTGATCGGCGTGATACGGGCGATCTCCCGCCCGGGCCGGTGGACAATGACCTCGCGCAGGCGGCCGGTCTCGGAGTCGACGCGGCCGCCGCCGGCCGAGCGCGGGATGACCGTGCGGTCGGCGGGGTCCGAGGCCGTCTGGGGACTGGGCGTCATGAGCGTCATGGACACAGGCTAGCCGGGTCGAGCGGCGGGCGTGTGCGGGAGCACTGTGAGCCGGGCATGTTGCACGCCTCGGGCGCCCCGCCGCGGGACGGAATGTCCGAGTTCGGTACAAACGACTCCGACGTTTCCGGGCACCGTGGGCAAAACGTTGGAATCATGCGGTTTCAGAAACGGCCCCAGCGGCCCCTAACGGCCTTTATGCCGATCTTGGACATTTTGGGGCGCCCGCGCATGGGAACGAGCGCCAGCGACGGGCTGCGTGGGCGGGCAGGCCCTCACCCGACGTCACCCCGGAGTCCAGCGCCACGCCCTCAAACCGGAAGAGCCCAACAAACCTGGTCGGCGGCAGTGACGCCGCCGTAGCGGAACATCCGGCTCGTGCAGTGGCCTGGCACGCACAACCCTGACGAAGATCAGCCTATGATTCAGCTCATACTTTCCCTACACTCAGCCACATTTACGTCCGCAGACCACAGATCGGCGGATAAGCGCCAATCAGGAGAACCCATGGCGACCACAACACAGGAATCCGACTCCCGCTGGCACCCAGCAATCCCGCTTTGGGCCCTGGCTTCCGGGAGGGCCTTCATGGCTCTGCTTTATGGACTCGGTCTTGGCATCGTCACAGGGATCTTGTCGGCGTTGACCCACACGGGCCTGACCGTTGACCGTGTGGTTGCATTCGCGATCGTGGCCGCCGTCATACGGGAGGTTCTCGATGCAACGGCGTCGCGGCTGATCATGCGAGCCAGGCGGTCGCAGGACCCCGAGGGACCGACCCTGACTGTCATCTCGCTCATCTGCGCAGCCGTAGCAGGCTCCGCCGCTGCCACGCTGTTGGCGTCGTCCTCAATAGTCACCCTCACCCTGGTGACCTGGATCTTCTACATGGTCATCATCATCACCCTCGAGAAGCCTTGGAACACCACCCTCAACCACAAGGAAATGATGAAGCGCGGCCGCCAAGTGCGCCTGATGACACGCGAGCACTTCGCGGAGGAGATTCAGGACGGCCGCTTGAATTTCTCCGAAATAGATGATGAAGGCTACTACGTTGACGAAGATGGCAACCGGATCGAAGCGGACTAGTCGAGGCACGGGCAAGACGAGAGCCAAGCCGTAGGCGAACCGCCTACCCTGTGTGCATGAGCCAGTCGTCATCTGCTGCACCGTCGCCCCACCCGCTGCCGCAGCGGGTCTCGGAGATCTTCGACCCTCTCCGCTGGCGCGACGTCGCCGGATTCGCCAACCGCGGCGACGGCCCGGGCGCACTCACCGACGTCACCTACCACCGCGGCTGCGAGCGCGACGCCGACGGCGCCTGGGTGCGCGACCTGCCGGTGGTGCGGGTGGCGCTGGACCGTCCCGAGCTGCGCAACGCCTTCCGCCCGCACACCGTCGACGAGCTGTACCGGGTGCTCGACCACGCACGTATGAGCGGCGACGTCGGCGCCGTCATCCTCACCGGCAACGGCCCCTCCCCCAAGGACGGCGGCTGGGGCTTCTGCTCCGGCGGCGACCAGCGAGTGCGCGGCCGGGACGGCTACCTGTACGAGAAGGCGGGCGACGACGCCGGGGCCGCCTCCTCTGCCGGAGAGGGCGCCGGGAGGTCCCGCCCCGACGCCGTCGTCGGGAGCGTCGCAGCCACCACCGACAATCACGACGCCGCCGTCGCCGCACAGCGCGAGCGCCTGGACGCCGCGCGGGCGGGGCGATTGCACATCCTGGAGGTGCAGCGGCTCATCCGCACCATGCCGAAGGTCGTCATCGCGGCCGTATCCGGCTGGGCGGCCGGCGGCGGCCACTCCCTGAACGTGGTCTGCGACCTCTCGCTCGCCTCCGCCGAGCATGCCCGCTTCAAGCAGACCGACGCCGATGTGGGCTCCTTCGACGCCGGCTACGGCTCCGCCCTGCTCGCCCGGCAGGTCGGGGACAAGCGGGCCCGCGAGATCTTCTTCCTGGCCCGCACCTACGACGCCGCCACCGCCGAGCACTGGGGCGTGGTCAACGAGGCCGTCCCCCATGCCGAGCTCGAGGAGCGGGCCCTGGAGTACGCGCGCATCGTGGCCGGCAAGTCGCCGCAGGCGATCCGCATGCTCAAGTACGCCTTCAACCTGGCGGACGACGGCCTGGCGGGCCAGCAGGTCTTCGCCGGGGAGGCCACCCGCCTGGCCTACATGACCGACGAGGCCGCCGAGGGCCGCGACGCCTTCCTTCAGCGCCGCAAGCCGGATTGGTCGCCTTTCCCCTATTACTTCTGATTACTTCTGAGCGTCCGCACCCGGCTCCGCGGCCGCCTGGCGCCGTCTTTCAGCCGCATCCTCGCGCGCCTGCTCACAGGCCGCCCAGACCTGGTCCAGCCGCGCCTCCACGGCTTGCCGCGCAGCGTTGGAATTACCGTATGTATACGCCTCAAGTGCGCGCAAGCGCACGCGACCGAATTTAGAGTCGTAAATAGCCCGGTGGCGGATGCGCCCGCCCAGGCGATGCTTCTCAACAATGATCAGTTCCTCGCGCCGCCGCGGCCAAGGAAGGTTGTCCCTGCCAATGCGCACACCCCGTTCAGTCACCTGCACAGTCCAGGGGGACAAAAGAAAACGGTGGGCGCCGTACCAGGTTGCCCCATAGGCCACAAAGTAGAGCAGCGCCAGCAAGGGAAACCCCATATCCGCCGCATACAGGGACTCCGGGAACGCCTCCAGGAAGAAGGACACGGCTATGATCGACAGACCTAGCGCGAACGGCAAGATGCACGTCAGGCCGACCGCCAGGATGGCACTGACAACACCCAGCGCGGTCCCGCCATCTTCATCGTCCCTTTGGTAGTAGATCACGGCTTCACCCTATGCGCTTACCGGTGGTGTTGGGTGTCGAGTTCGACGCCCGCCTTCGCCGCCGGGTCGCTTGGACACCGGCGCTGCGCCGTGAAATCGTTGGTCGACCCCGATGAGCGCGCGCCGTAGGCGCTTGCTCATCATCGCCGCGGCGACCCCGCCGCAATACCCGGAGGTTCCCATGCCAGCCTGGATCACACGCCTGCTCGGCTCGACCGAGCCGTCCCGCCGCCGCGTCGGCGTGGCCACACTCGTCGGCCTCATTGCCGGCACCTTCTCCGCCCTGGTCAAGTTCGGCTGGGAGGTGCCGTTCCCGCCGCGCACGCCCGGCATCCGCTCGGACACGAACCCGCCGCAGGCGATGCTGGAGTGGTTCGGCATGTCCCCGGAGACCTCGCACCTGACGATTACGTTCTCCAACAACGAGCTGCCGATCATGTCCTTCATCGTGCACTTCAGCTTTGCGATCGTCTTTGGCCTGATCTACTGCATCGCAGCCGAGTACTTCCCACGGATCAAGCTGTGGCAGGGTGCCGTCTTCGGCGTCTTCGTGTACGTGGGCGCGCATGTGATCGTCATGCCGCTGCTGGGCTGGGCCCCCAGCCCATTCCCCTGGATCGACGGCGCCCAGACCTGGTCGGAGCACTTCTCGGAGTTCTTCGGCCACATCGTGTGGATGTGGTCCATCGAGATCGTGCGCCGCGACCTGCGCAACCGCATCACCCGCGAGCCCGACGCGGAGGTCACCCTGGAGGCCGCCACCCGCTGAGTGAGCCCGCGCGCTTACCGACGACGGCGCAGCCGCTGGAACTCGGGGGCGGCCTCGTCACTCCCCAACCCCTCGGGCACGCGAATGTCCTCCACCACGTGCGCGGGCCGCTCAGAGAGCACGATGACGCGGTTGGACAGGCGCAGCGCCTCCTCCACGTCGTGCGTGACCAGCACCGCCGTGAAGCCCTGGGAGGCCCACAGGGAGGCGATCTCATCCTGCAGGGTCAGCCGGGTGAGTGCGTCGAGCTTGCCGAAGGGCTCATCCAGCAGGAACAGGCGCGGCCGGTTGACCAGGGCCCGGGCCAGGGCCGCGCGCTGCGCCATGCCACCGGACAGGGTGGTCGGGTAGGCGTCGGCGAAGTCGCGCAGCCCCACCACTTCCAGCGCCGCCTCGACCCGGCGCGGCTCCAGGCGTCCACGGGCCTGTGGCCCCAGGGCGACGTTCTCCCGCACCGTGCGCCACGGCAGCAGCGTGGCGTCCTGGAAGGCCAGGGCCCGCTCGGGGGCGGTGCCGGTCACGGCCTCGCCGTCGACGACGACGCTGCCCTGGCTGGGAGTCTCCAGGCCGGACAGCAGCCGCAGGATCGTGGACTTGCCACAGCCGGACTGGCCCACCAGGGAGATGAACTCCCCCGGGGCGATATCCAGGTCGATGCCGTTCAGCACCGGCAACTGGTCCGGCTTGGCGGATTCGGCCTCATACCGCGCCCGGGCGGCAGGGGAAACCAGCCGCATGAGGGCCGGCACCCAGCCGTGGTCGACGTCGTGCCGTAACGGGTAGTGATGGCTGATGCCGGTCAGGTGTACCCGCGCCCCGCGGGATGCGGGCTCGGCGCCGGGGGCGGGGATGCCCGAGGTGTCCGCCTGCGTTGGCGCAGAAGTTGTTGAACCGGCGGAGGGCGTCGAAGCAGTCATCGTTTACCACCTCACCAGGTCCTGCTGCCACGCCAGCAGCGAGGAGCGCAGTTTGAACAGCAGAATCATCAACGCGCGGCAGAAGATGATGAGCACGGCCAGGCCCACGTACATGCGCGGGTAGTCCGCCCAACCCTTGACCCAGTTGATGTACCAGGCCAGCCCCTGGTCGACGCCCACCAGCTCCGCGGTCATCAGCGCCGCCAGGCTCGTGCCCAGGCCCGTGAACAGGCCGGTGAGCATGTCCGGCAGGGCCGCCGGAATCGCGATGCGGCGCACCAGGAAGGACTCGCGGGCGCCCAGGGTGCGAGCGACGTCGAAGTAGGAGCGCGGGACGGCCCGCACGCCGGCGCGCGTCATGGTCGCCATGGGAAACCAGGCCCCGAAGGCGACGATGAAGGCGGCCGAGGCGTATGTGGTCGGCAGGACGAGCACCGCCAGCGGCAGCAGTGACGCCGCGGGCACCGGCCCGACCGTCTGCAGCAGTGGGTGCAGCCAGTAGTCGGCCCGCCGCGACCAGCCCATGAGCAGGCCGGTGACGAAGCCGAGCACCGAACCGACGGCGTAGCCGGTCAGGAACAGCAGGGCGGATGATCCCAGACATCTAGCCAGTAGCGTCCAGTCGCCGAGGAAGGCCTCGATCAGCACCTCCGGGGCAACGAAGTAGGGCGGGTCCAGCAGCCCGGACTTGACCGTGGTCAGCTGCCAGAGGGTGAACCAGGCCCCGAAGAACACGATCCACGGCAGTCGGTGCGCGAGTGCCCCCGCCGCGGGGGTACCCGGGCGGGCCTGGGCTACCGCCGTCCAGCCGACCAGCACCGCGATCCAGGTGCCGACCAGCGCTAGCAGCGGCGTCGTGCTGGCCGTGCGCGCATCGGCGGCGTCGGGCACCAAGACGACGACTCCGACGTACGCGACCCAGAGGGCCAGCGCCGCCCCGGCGAGACGACTCAGGTGGGTGCGCCGGTGAGCGTCCTCGTGGGGGTGCGGCGGGGTCCGGTAGGGCCGCGTCGCAGCAGCACCGGCCGAGGCCGCGTCTTCGGCGGGAACGGGCTGTCCCGCCGCCGCATCCGCCTGTGCCTGGGCGCTCACCGGTTGATCCCCAGGTCCGCGTAAACGGTGTCGGCGAGCTCGGCGGCGCCGATGCCGGAGTCGATGTAGCCGGTGAGCTTGAAGTCCTCGATGCCCGGTTCGATGGCCTCGCGGAAGGCGGTGGCCGAGGCCTCCCAGCCGTAAGTCTCCAGCACCTCCTCCACCAGGGACTGGTCGGCGGCGACGTAGTTGTTGTCGACCTCGATCTTGGCGATCTCCTTGCGGTGGGCCTGCGAGGCGGCCAGGTAGTCCGAGCCCTTCAGCCACGCCTCCGTCAGCGCCTTGGCGTCGTCGGGACGCTTGGCCACGAAGTCGCCGTTTAGAGCCACGGAGCAGCAGAAGGGCTCGTCGTCATTCGACTCGATCACATGGGCGGTGCCGTCGAATACGGGCAGCAGCGGGGCGGGGTCGGAGCCCATGATCGCGTCGACGTCGCCGTTGGTCAGGCGGGTGCCCAGGGAGTCCTCGTCGATGGTGGTCCAGGTGATGTCGCCGTGCTCGGGGTCGACGTTGATGCCGGCCTTGGCCAGGCCGATCGAGAAGTAGGCGAAGGCCGAGGAGGACAGGGAGGGGACGCCGATGGTGGCTCCCTTCAGGTCCGCGTAGGAGGAGATCGGGGAGCCGTTGTTGACCACCAGCTGTAGGCAGCCGGAGTGGAAGCCGGCGGTCAGCTTGGCGTTGATGCCGTTGTAGATGGGCTCCAGCCAGGAGAAGAAGATGCCGGGGGCGCCGATGTACTTCCCGGCGCTGAGGGCGTCCTTGGTGTCCTCGGTGCGCTGGGTGCGGGCAAGGGTGACGTTCAGGCCGGCGTCGTCGAAGTAGCCCTGGTGGTAGGCGGCGTACAGCGGGGCGGCGCAGATGTCGCCGCCGATCACCAGCGGCAGGCGCTCGGCGGCGCCGACGACGCCGGAATTGGTGCGGCGCAGGGTCAGCCAGGCGCCACCGCCGACGACGGCCGCGGCGGCGAGCCCGCCGACAGTCAGCAGGCGCCGCCGGGTGAGGCGTGAGGCATTTGGGGAATCTGCGGCGTCGGCGTCGTCGGCGGCCAGGATGGCGGCGGCGTTCTCGGCGGTGATGTCACCGGCCTGGGGTTCGGGGGTGGGGTCGGGCGTGTGCTCGGGGTGGTTGGCGGTGTTGGAGGAAGTGGACATGGGGGTTCTCCTCAAGGCGCATCGACGTGATCGTCGCGCTGCTGCGGACGGAAATGGCGTTGTCCGAAAGGGAGGATCGCTGTCAGGCACAGGCGGACGACGGGAATAGCCCTGTTCCAAGATTTACGCGGCACTCGTTCCAGGTCGGGTTTGCGTCCCGGGTCGGGCGGACGGCACAGGAACTACAGAGCAGCGCAGAACTGGGGGGAAACTGAGTTAGTCGGGCTAGCGGCGGACGTCACGCCTCACGGACAGGGTCAGCGTGCCTGACAGCACCGACACATGCGCACCTGACACATGACCGCGAGCGCCTGTGCGCTGCCAGCGGTCCGGGTCGTCAGGTGCGTGTTGGCCATGGCCAGCACGCTAGCCCGCCTCGGCGATGGGGGGCAAGTGACCGCGCTCCACCCCGGCCAATCTCACGCCGCCGCGATCAGGGCCAGTGCGAGGGCGCCGCCGTAGGCCAGCTCGTACAGACCGGCGTCGCGCAGTGCCGGAATCAGTGCGCGCCCGGTCGCCCCGGCTCGCACCGGCCGCAGGGTCCGTGCCGCCATGACGGTGAGGAAAGCGAGCAGCACTACGGCCCCGCCGAGTGCCGCCCAGGGTGATCCTCCGGACGCCGCGGTCAGGTCGGCGTGCGCCCACCAGGCTGCCGCGGCCGCCAGCACCACGGGCGTCGTCACCATGGCCGTGAAGGCCCGGCGGGCGCCCCGCTCCCCCAGCCGCACCGCCAGAGTCATCTTCCCGTGCTGCGGGTCGGTGGCGATATCGCGCAGATTATTGACCATCAGCAGGGAACAGGCGATCAGGCCGATGCCGCAGGCGGCGAGCCACACCCACCCGGGCACGCCCCCGGCCTGCACGTACACGGTGCCGCCGGTGGCCATCAGGCCGAAGAAGATGAATACGAAGACCTCACCGAGCCCCGCGTAGCCGTAGGGGTGCGAACCGCCGGTGTAGAACCAGGCGGCCGCCACCGCAGCAATCCCGGCTGCCAGCAGCCACCATTGGCCTGACAGTGCCACCAGGATCAGCCCGAGCACGCCGGCCACGCCGAAGCAGCCGAAGGCGGCGTATTTCACTCGGCGCGGGTCTACCTGGCCGGAGGCGGTCAGCCGGGGTGGGCCGGTACGGTCGTCGTCGGTGCCGCGCACCCCGTCGGAGTAGTCGTTGGCCAGGTTGGAGCCGATCTGCAGCGCCAGGGCCACCCCGGCCGCCAGCAGGATCCGGGGGCCCGAGGCCGCACCCAGGGCGGATGCGGCGCCAGCCCCGAGGATCACCGGGGCGACGGCTGCGGGCAGGGTGCGCAGGCGCACGACCTCCGTCCAGCTCGTGGCGCGCGGTTCGGTACCGGCGGGCAGATCCCGGTCAGTCATGTGTTCCTCCTTGGGGCGCGCAGAGCCTATCTCAGGACCGGGTGTCACAATCTGCACCACTTTCACTGGCCGCCGCTCACTGGTCCTTCACAGGATTGGCAGTATTCGGGACGTTTTCGGTTCGGCCGCGACATCGTCTGCGGGAAAGTGGTGCATTCTCTGCCAGTTCTGCCCCACTCAGTCGGCGTTTCGGCAGGCGGAAGTGAGCCGGCGCGCCAGGGCCCGCCGGTCCACCTTGCCCGGTCCGCGCAGCGGCAGCGTGTCGAGGACGATGATCCGCTTGGGCGTGTGCGCCCCATCCAGGTGCTTGCGCACGGCGTCCCGGCACTGCTGCGCCCAGGCGTCCCGGTCTGTGATCTCCCGGCCGGTGTCCGGCACGACTGCCGCGACTACGGCGCTGCCCCATTCGGCGTCCGGCACTCCGACCACGCAGGCCTGGGCGACGCCCGGCAGTGCCGTCAGTGCATCCTCGACCTCATGCGGGGCGACCTTGACGCCGCCAGTGACGATGACGTCGTCAACGCGCCCCAGGACCGCCAGCCGCCGTATTCCGTCCGGTCCGTCGACCAGTCTGCCCAGGTCACTGGTGACCAGCTCGCGGCGGCGCTCCGGCTCATCCGCGTTGCTGCCCGGCGGCTCGCGGAAGCTCGCCGCGCCGGCCGGGCGGGCGCCACGCTCAGCGTATCCGGATGCCAGCACCGGCCCGGAGAGCACGATCTGGCCCACGCCCGCCGCGTCTGGGTCATCAATGCTCACCCGCACGCCTTCCAGGGGAAGACCGTCGTAGACGCAGCCGCCCCCGGTCTCGCTCATCCCGTATGTGGTCACTACCTTCACCCCGGCGGCCCGGGCCCGCCGCAACAGCTCCGAGTCGGCTGCGGCGCCTCCCAGCAGTACGGCGTCGGCGCGGGCCAGTGCCCGCTGTGCCCGCTGCTGCCCGGGGGCCAGCGCGCGCACCAGCTGGGTGGGTACCAGGGGGACGCGCACCGGATCGCCGGGCCGAGCTGAAAGGGCCCGCTCAATGGCGTCCGCGAGTGCATCGGGGTTGAAGCCGCCGTCGGAGTCCACCACCACCGGCGCGCGCCCGGACAAGACGGACCGGATCAGCACCTGCAGGCCGGCCACGTGGTGTGTGGGCAGGGCCAGCACCCAGGTGCCGGGACCGCCCAGGCGGGCGTGCGTGGCCCGCGCGGAGGCGAGTAGGGATGCCAGTGGCATGGCCACCAGGGTGCCGGTGCCCGTCGATGAGCCGGAGGTGCGCAGCAGCAGGTCGACGTCCGGGCGGGTTGCCGGGCCGGCCGGGTCCAGGCGGCGGGCCAGATCGGTGGTGACGGTCTCCGGCTCCTCGGCGGGGCCGATGGGGACCAGCAGCGGTAGCCGCTGCCCGTTCCCGGGGGCGCGGCGCCTGCCGCCCGGGCCGTCCCCGGGGGTCTGCCCGGCTATGTCCCAGGTCTTGACTGTCCCAACGGCCCCAACTGCATCGGCGCTCGCGCACGCTCGGGAGCCCCGAGTGCGCGCCTCGATCCGCTCGCGCAGGGCAGCGGTCAGCGTGGCGACGTCCTCGGGCCGGGTGCCCCCGCGCAGGAGGAACAACGGGCGGGCGCGGCTGGTTGTGGATGGCACGAACACCAGGGTGGCATGGGAACCGGCCAGCGCCACACCGCAAAGAAAGGTTAGGGTAGATACGTGCGTGCTGTCCCTTACATCCTCGTACTGGCGCTGGATCTGTATGCCGTCATCGACTGCGTGCGCACTCCGTCGGAGAACATGCCCGCACGCCTGCCCAAGCCCATGTGGATCCTGATCATCCTGCTGATCACCGGGGTGGGGCCGATCGCCTGGATCATTACCTCCCGTGTGCGGGCCGCGGAGGAGCGCGGCGGCGAGATCGAGCGGACCGTGTGGTCCTCCAAGGAGCGTGTGGAACTGCACCTGGCGGAGCGTCCCCGCCCGGTGGCGCCCGATGACGATCCGGAGTTCCTCGCCCGCCTGGAGCGGGATATTCGGCGTCGTCGCCGGGATGACAAGCCCGCCGCTGGGCGCGGCGGCGCGGCGGACGGGGATGCCGAGAACCCTGGTGGGGGCTCCGACGGCAGCGGCGCTGGAGAGGGACCGGAAGTTGCCTCGGATGACTCCCCGACGCCGTGAGCACCGCCGGCACCGTCCCCGCGGCCTCCCCGGCAGCGCCCGCGCCCGCCACTGACTCAGCTGGCTCAGCTCGCTCAGCCGGCCGCCTTGATCCGGCTGCTCCCCCGGCCACCAATACACGCGCGGACGCGCCGCTGCCCACTGCCCTGGACTGGCGGCGGAGCTGCCGCCTGATCGGTCTGGGTGAGTACCGGATTCCACTCAGTGACGCGGTGCTCACTGCCCTGCTGCTGGTAGTTGTGGCGGCGGACTCGACGCTGGTAACCACCTGGGGACCGCATCCGGCCTATGTATTGAACACCTTGGTCGCCGTGGCAGTGGCCGCCGCCCAGCCCTTCCGTCATCGCGCCCCCGTGGCCTCGGGCGTGGCGGTCTACCTCGCCATGGTGGCGTATGTGGTGCTGCTGCGCTTTACGCCAGTAAGTCTTGGCCTGTCGCCGGTCATTGTGGCGGTGCCGGCGGCCTTGCACGCACTTGCCCGCTGGGCCCCTGACCGCCGCTGGGGCGTGGTGGCGCTCCTGGCGGCGCTGGTCGGGGCGGTGATCAACCCGCAGACGGTGTACTCGTTCAACCCGCACACCGCGCATATGTTCAATTATCCGCCTTTCGGATTCTCCCTGGCCTGCGTGCTGGTGGTAACCAGCACCTACCTGGGGGCGCTGCGTCGGCGCGCGGCCGCGGAGTCCGTGGACCGGGCCGTCGCGGCAGCAGCCCGGCTGGCGGCAGCACAGGCGGTGTCCGCGGAGCGCCTGACCATTGCGCGGGAACTGCATGACCTGGTCGGCCACGGCCTGACCGTGGTGAAGGTACAGGCCGACACCGGGCTCGCCCTGGGCACGCCAGAGGCGGCCCGTGAGTCCCTGACGGCGGTGCGGGACGCCTCTGCGGCGGCACTCGCCTCCACCCGCGAGCTGGTGGCGCTGTTGCGCAGTTCGTCCGGCCCGGGCGCGCTGGCCCCGGCGGCGGACCTGACTGGCCTGCCGGCGCTGGTGGAGCAGGCACGCGGTACCGGCATGGAGGTCAAGGCCGCCCTACCCGACGCGGCAGAGCTTGCCACCTGGAACGGATCCTGGACGGCGCTGCAGCGGCTGACACTGAATCGGGTGGTCTCCGAGGGCCTGACCAATGCGGTCAGGCACGGCTGCGGCACCGCCCACCTGACCGTGGCCGCGCAAGGCGGCAGATGCGAGGTGCGGGTCACCAACCCGCAGCCCCGGGGTGATTTCAGCACGGTTGCGGAAGGCGAGCGCGGGAAGACGCATGCTAGCCATGATGGCCCCGGGCACGGTCTGACCGGCATGGCCGAGCGGCTGCGCCTGGCCGGCGGCCACCTGGAGGCCGGTCCAAGCGGCGACGGCGCTTACTTCCTACTGTCCGCCGTCTTCCCGGTGGCGTCTACGCCTGATGTCACCCGCCCGGGCGCGGCGGCGCCCGCAGCTGCACCGCCGGGACAGGAGCAACCATGACCGCCGGCCATGTGCGCATCGCCGTCGTAGACGACCAGCAGCTCCTGGTCGCGGCCTTTCGGTCCCTGCTGGACGCGCAGGCGGATATGACCGTGGTGGCAACCGCCAACGACGGGCGGGCGGCGTTGGACGCGCTGCGCCGTGCCCGGGACCGTGGCGAGCCGGCCGATGTGGTGCTTATGGACATCCGCATGCCGGGGCTGGACGGCATTGCGGCCACCCGGCTGCTGCTGTCCGATCCCGGCCTGAGCGGCCGTGACGGCGACAGCCCCACACGGGTACTCATGCTCACCACCTTCCAGGAGGAGGAGCTAGTGCTGGGGGCGTTGCGGGCCGGCGCAGTCGGATTCCTGCTGAAGGACTCCGGCCCGGAGGAGCTACTGGCAGCGGTTCGCGCCGTCGGCGCCGGTCGGGCCTGGCTGGACCCGGTCATCACCCCGTACGTGTTGGGCGCGCTGGAGGGACGGCCCGAGCAGCCCGCAGGCGGTCCGGTCGTGGAAGTAGATTCGGCCAACGTTCCCGCCTCTCCCCCGCTCGGCGCGAAGCCCGCCGGAGTTCCCCGCACCGTGATTGGGCTGCTGCCAGGCGAGGCACTGACCGGCCGCGAGCGCGACGTGCTTGAACTGGTCTGCCGGGGAATGACCAACCCGGAGATCGCAGCCCGCCTGTACATCGCCGAGTCGACCGTGAAGACCCATGTCAAGGCGCTGCTCGGTCGCACCGGCTGCCGCAACCGGGTGGAGCTGGTTATCCACGCGCTGCGGACCGGGATGGTTGACGCGGATCGGTAGGCAGTAGCCGCCTCATCCCCCTATCGGGGGAGGTCGACGTGCGGCCAGCGGTTCTGGTCGTGTCCCTTGTGGGGATCCGCCTGCGAGTGCCCGGGCCGATTCTGGGCCCATGACCACAGCACCATTGTCACCGCCCCCATCATCTCCCGCCGCCAGCGTCGCCCCATCCCGGTCGGCCGCGGACCTCACCGCCCCGCCCGGGCTGGCGCTGCGAAATGTGGAGGTGAGCTACGGCCGACAGCGGGTCCTTACGGGTCTCAGCCTGACCGCCCGCCCGGGGCGGGTCTACGGCCTGCTGGGGCTCAACGGCGCCGGCAAGTCCACGACCTTCAACACCGCCCTGGGGCTGCTGCGTCCCAACGCCGGCACGATCGAGGTACTGGGCAGGCCCCTTGACCGCGAGAGCCTCAGCCACGTGGGAGCCAGTATCAATGGCCCCGCGTTCTACCCGCAGCTGTCCGCCCGCCGCAACCTACGCATCCACTGCCTGCTCACCGGCACCGCCGTCGAGGTGATCGACCCACTGTTGGAACAGGTCGGCCTGGGGCAGGCCGGCCGCAAGCGGGCCGGAAGCTTCTCCACCGGTATGAAGGTACGCCTGGCCCTAGCGATGGCGCTGCTGGGCGACCCGGAGGTGCTGGTGCTGGACGAGCCGCAGAGCGGCCTGGACCCGCAGGGCATCATCTGGCTGCGCGACCTGCTGCGTGAGCTCGCCGCGGGCGGGCGCACCGTCATAGTGTCCAGCCATGTGCTCGGGGAGATGGCTCGCACCTGCGACGACGTCGGGGTGCTTGCGGGCGGGCGCATGGTCTACGAGGGGCCGCTGGCTGAGTTCGCGGCAGCCGGCCAGGACCTGGAGGATGCCTTCCTCGCCGCCGTCACCGGTGGAGCGGACAGCCACGGGCAGGAGGTGCGGCGATGAGCACTGCAACCTCAGCATCCGTCACAACCCGAGTGGAATCACTGCCGGGTGCCCGTCCGCGTCGCCTGCCGGGGCTCGGGGCCGTGCTGCGCGCGGAGCTGGGGCGCAGCCGCCGCACCGCCACCTGGGGCATTCCGGTGGCCGTGGTGATCTTCTCCCTGCACGCCCTGCTGGTGGCGCATGCCGCCCTTACCGCCGACGGCTGGAACGACGGCGTGCTGCCGTGGCTGAACCCCTACCCCGCCGCCTTCGCCCTGCCCATGGGGGCACTGGCCGGCGCGATGGCGGCTTGGCGCGAACGGCGCCACCGGGCCGGCGGAACCGCCTGGCGGGGCGTGGCCCCGGCACTGACCGTGGCGGCGCGGGTGATCGTGCTGGCCGCCTCGGCATTGGCGTCGCAGGCACTCCTCCTGGCCCCGCTCGTCATCGACGCACTCATTCGCGGCGCCGGCTGGGGGCCATGGTCCCAGTACCTGTTGTTCGCCTTGGTGATGTGGGTGTCGGTCACCGGTGCGAGCGTGTGGGGGCTGGCCCTGGGCCAGTGGCTTGGTGGCATCGCCGTCGGTCTGGCCCCGGCGCTGGCGCTGGTGTGGTCGGCCGCGGGCGCGCTGCAGGCGGAGACGCCGACCTGGTGGGCACGGCCGTGGACCTGGGCGATGCGCCCGACCCTGCCGCTGCTGGAGGTGCACGCCAACGGCATCTCCCTGGAGCCGGGCTCGCCGGTGTGGGACTACCCGGTGGCGCCGGGCGTGCTGGGCAGCGCCGGGCTGTGCCTGCTCGGCGTCGGCGCCGTACTACTGGGGGCGCAGCGAGCCAGTGCGCTCACGGGCACGCGCCGGGCGGTGGGGACGCTCGCCGGTAGGCGCCGGGCCGCTCTTAGCGCGGGTTTCTGGTCGCGTACACGGGCTGCCGAACCTGCCCCGCACGATTCGGGGGACGTGCTAGCGGTACCGGCAAGCGTGCCAGATGCTTCGGGCTCGGTGCAGTCCGGGCCTGGCGGACCGCTGCTCTCACCGGATCACGCCGTCAGTGCCGCCCATGCCTTCGCTGCCGACCCTCCGATCCCGTCGGCTCACGATGGGCACGCGCCACGGGGCCTGCCCCAAGTGGTAGTGGATGCCCTGGCGGCACCGGGTTCGCGCAGTACCTTTCGCGCGGTGGCCCTTGGCCTGCCCTGGCGGCTGTGGGCGGTGCTGACGGCCGTGCTGCTAGGGCTCCTGGCGCTGACGCAGGCGGTCTACTCCGCCGCTTATGCGCTGCCGCTGTTCACCCTGGCGGGCGCGCCGATAGCCGCCTGGGTGGCGGGGGCGACGGCGTGGCGGGCGCAGGCCGACGCCTGGCGGGGCCTAGTACTGCGGGCCCGACCGGCTGTTCTGGCGGCGTCGACGCTGACCTGGGCGATGGTGGTGCTGGCTGTGGCGCTGATCCCAGCATGGGCCATCGCCCGCCTGGGGGCGCCGCTGTTCCCCACCGACTCCGAACTGGGCGGACTGGGCGCACCCGTGTACGTGTTCATGGTGATGCCCTTTGTGGTCTTCATGCTGGCGGCGCTCGCGCATGCGCTGGCACAGGTGGCCGGTATGGCGGTGACGGTCGGCGTGGGCGTGGGTCTGTTCCTAATGGGCCTGATCATCGACGGCAATGAAGTGCTGGTGGCGACACCGCTGTGGCAGCTGGCGCCGTGGGGCTGGATTCAGGCGGCGGGCGCCTACCCGGGGCGCTGGGCCATGATCGCGGCGGCAAGCCTGGCGATCGGCTTGGCCGCCTTCGCCGTGAGTACCGCACGCGGCCGTGCCGTCGCCACTCACCAGACCGAATAGCCCAGGCCGAATAACTCACTCCCGTGAGGCTGCCGCCGCCACGGCTTCACCCACGCGGGCGCGTCAGCCCAGGACACTGTTAGCGGGGCCAGTCGGAAGTGTCCACCGCATAGCCCTAGGCGGCGGCGTGCACAAACCGGTCTGTCAACAGGCCATAGAACCCGCATAGGCAGTGCTTCTGCGATGATTGACCTGCCTCCACGGCGCATCCCCGGAACGACTCAGCACAGCTCAGCCGGGGAGCGCACCGTAAGGAGGTGAGACTGGGCATGTCATCCAAGAAGCGGAAGCACCGCCGCAAGGCGCAGAAGCGGAAGGGGATGACGGGTGAGCAAAGGGCCCAGATTTGGCGGACCGTGGTCCAAACGACTCCGCCATTGATCTGGGCCCTGACAGCTCTTCTCAGTGTCTTAAGACACTGAGCGACACCCGGTTTCCCGGGGAGTCGGGCGGTTGCCGCCGCTCGGCTCCCTGTCATGATCCCACACCTAGCCTGGCTCAGTCCAGGGCACGCGGCTGGTAGCGGGGCCAGTTGGAGTGTCGACGGCTGGCCAGCTACTCGCCTCGCCCCTGGCCTCACCGCTGCTGGGCGTCGATCATGCGTGCGTAGTTGGCGAAGAGGATCTCGAGACGCTGGGCGTCGGTGGTGAGCTTGCGCGGGGCGCCCATCGCCTTGTCCATCACCCGATCCAACTTGTTGTGAGCGTCGATCAGCGCCTTGTCCATCACGAGCCCATAGTGCTCAGCCAGCGAGCGTTCCGGATGAAGCGCGCGAGCCGCGAGGACGCCCTTGCCTGCCTCAATCAGCGCGCCGCGAGTCTTATCGCCCAGATCAGGAACGGGGAAGTTGTTCCAAGTAATGGTGCTCGACAGACTCAAGTCCGACTTCATACGACCGCCCACCGCGCGCATCCAGGTGATGAACATGGACGAACTCGCAAGCGCGAACAGCAGGCCCCCGTCATCAGGCGCACCGTAGACCTTGTTTGAGATGATCACATTAGCCTCGAGGTAGGCCACCGGCAGGTAGCGGCGATTCTCCGAACTGACCTCGGGCAGCCCTATATAAGGCTCTTCACTGACAAGGCCGTACTGCCGGAACATGTGGTGGTACGGGTACTGCCTGGTGCTGGCAGCAGCCGATGCGGCCCTGAATGCCGCCACTTTCTGGATGCGATCGCGCAAGATACTGGATCGATTGACATCCGTTGGATCCATGTCCTTCAGCCACAGGCACCAGCGCCGCCCTCCCCGGATCAGCTCCCTTGACCCCACGTAGGGGCGCAAGTACTTAGCCGCAACCGGATCCACCACAATCTCCGGGTACGTGGCCTCATCGATGACAAAGTTGCCACCATCGCTAGGCTTCGACCCGTAGTAGAGCATCGGCGTCACGGAGCTCAATGGCTGCCTCCGCTTCTCCACAAGCACATTGGGGCCGTCGATCAGATAGGCGTTGATGCCACGCCTGACCGTTAGCTCCTCAGGCCGACTCTTCGGCGTCGCGTAGTCCCACAAACGCCTGCGTGCATCGGGATTGCGGGTGAAGCCCACGATGACACAATGGACCGCCGCCTGCCCGGGCGCTTCGGAGTCCCAGGCGAAGGTGCGGTGTGCGAACTTAACGTGCCAGCCGGCATCGAAAATCGGAGCGAACAACCGAGCGGTCTGGTCTCCCTGGGTGATGGAGTTAGTCGTCACGAAGGCCCACTCGCCGTGCCTGTCCATCATCAGTCCGAGGGTCTTGGCATGCCAGGCGGTCACATAGTCAAGGCGGGAGAGCGTCTTCTCGCCACCCCACGCGCTCTGGAGCTGGGCTAGTTGCGCCTTCGTGCGGGTGTGGTCCCCTAGGAACGGCGGATTACCAAACACGTAGGTAACCGTTGGGCGCAGTGACTCATGTGCGGCGAGCGCCTGCTCCCAGTCGAGTTCCAGAGCGTCGCCGTGGGTGATATGGGCGGTTGTCTTGATGGGCAGGCGCTCGGGTGCCTGACCGATGCGGGCGGCCAGCTCCCGGTTGGCCTGGTGATCAACCAGGAACATAGCGGTCTCGGCGATCTTGGCCGGCCACCAGTTGATCTCGAAGCCGTAGAACTGGCCGATGGACAGCTTCTGATCCAGGGAGGCGTCCAAGGAGCCGGTGGTCTGGCCCTCTATCTCACGGATCCGGGCAATGATGTCGGTCTCGATGCGCCGCAGCTCGCGGTAGGCCACCACGAGGAAGTTGCCGCACCCGCAGGCCGGATCGAGGAAGGTCATGGCGGCGAGGGAGTCACGGAAGTCGCGCAGCGCCTTCAAGCTCGTGGACTTGTTGCGCATCAGGCGATCGGCCTCGCCACGCAGATCGTCCAGGAATAGTGGCTCGATCACCTTCAGTATGTTGGTCTCGCTGGTGTAGTGCTCGCCCGCCGCGCGACGGGCCTCCTTGGACTTGACCAGCTGGAACATGGCTCCGAAGACAGCGGGGCTGATGCGGGTCCACTGGAAGCGGCAGGCCTCCAGCAGGGCGTCGCGCATGCGCTCGGTGAAGAACTCCGGCGGCAGCGGCTCGGCGAACAGCGAACCGTTGACGTAGGGGAAGCGCGCCATGAGGTCGGGGGTGTTGCGGGAGCGCTTGTGCTCGGGCGTGTTCAACACGTCGAACAGGGTTCGCAACTGTGGGCCGAGTGTCGCCGGCGTCGTCTCATGCAGCACGAAGCGGTAGAACAGGTCGGCCTCCCACAGGCCGGCGTCGTCGCCGAACAGTAGGAAAAGTAGCCTGGTCAGCCACATGGAGGTGCGCTGGACGGCCTCGTCCTCCTCGGAGGGATCAACCGCGGCGGCCTCGCCAACCGCTTCATCGGCGTCGTCGGAAAGCATGGCCGTGTACATCTGGGCCATGAGCTTGGAGGCGTTGATAGAGGCTTCTTCTTCCTCCGCCTTAGTGATCGTCTCCATACCGGCAAGGAAGAGGAGCTCATCCACGTGGTCGGGTAGCTCTGTCAGAGAGAACAGCGTCGTTGAACGCTCCTCTGGCGCCCCTAGGCGGGTGAGCCGGAAGCGCTCGAAGTCAACAACGAGGACGTATTTCGGAAACTCGGTCGGCTTGATTGAACCGCCACTGAGGTAGTCAAGCGCCTGCCCGTAAGCCTTGTCCAAGTCCTCGCCAGGGCTCTTGGCCTCGCCCAGGAACACCGACGGCCAGAAGGCGTCGATATAGCCGGTGTTACCTGTGGAGGCGCGACGCGCGTCCTGCTCAAAGATATTCATGCGTTCGGCAGAAATGCCGAAGCAGCGTAGGAAGGAGGACCAGAACGGCTGGGCGTAGGACTTCTCCAGGTGCCCCATGTCGGCCGCGTTCCACTCGTCGATGCGGGAGCGCCAGTGAACCGCGAACTCCTGCAAGGAATCACGAATCGTCTGGCGGTCTAGGAAGGCGGGGAGGCCGGAGTGCTGCACGTAGCCGAGAATATGCGCTCACGCGACACACGCGCACCAACCCCGTCAGTCCAGGGCACGCGGCTGGTAGCGGGGCCAGTTGGAGGTGTCTACGGCGTAGCCCCAGGCTGCGGCATGCGTGAACCAGTCCGCCGGCAGCCAGGTGCGGCCCACCAGCTGGGGGTGACCGGGCAGGTACTGCGCCGCCCACATCACCAGCACCAGCTCCGCCCACTGGGCGCGCAGCTTCCACCGCGCCGACCCGGAGGCGTTGGCCGCCGCCATCACCACCTCACCCACACCGGTCAGCTGCACCTCCTGCACATCGGAGAAGGCGATCGGCAAGACGCCCTCGCCCGTCCCCAGGTAGATGCCATGAGTGGACACCGTCAGCCGGGCGTAGGCCAAATGCCGCCACTTCTCCACGGCGTCCGCCTCCGCGGCCCGCTTGCGCCGGGAGTTGACGTAGGCCTGTCCACCGAAGAAGGCGGCGGTCAGCGCCAACCCCACCGGCCCGCCGGCCAGGAAGAAGCCCCGGGAGGGGTTGTAGGTGGCGTCGCCACGCCGCCACACCAGCATCTCCGCATCGCAAGTGGCCAGCATGCGCTCCTCACCGGAGAAGACAGCACGAATGGGGTCAACCACCGGGGAAACGGGGTTGGGGCGGCGTCCGGACCGCAGCGCGGTAAGCACGCCGGCGGTGTTCCACCACACGAAGTCCTGCCCGGTCCAGGGACGCTGCGGGGCCGGACGTGACGGGGTGGCGGGAACGACGTCAGCTGCGCGAGCGGGCACCAGCTCGCCCGCGCCCGAACCAGACGCAGTCGCCCGCAGGGAACCACTGTCTTCGGGCCAGGCCGGCCCTGGTGGCACGGGCGTGCCGGTCATGCGTCCTGCGTGGTGCGCTCGGCATCGTCCGCGTCGGGACTCTCGGCCTCGCCGGACCCGATCTTCTCGGCGGCGGCAGAGGTTCCCGGCACCATGTCCTCGGCGCGGCGCAGCAGGTCCCCGGCGGGCTCCCAGTAGGACAGCCCCACCAGGGTGCGCCCGTCAAAGGTGAGCGAGGTCAGGGAGGCCAGAGCGCACTGGCGGCGGCGCGGGTCGTGCGCCAGGGGACGCCCCTCCAGGCGCAGGCGCAACGCCCACACGGGCAACTGGTGCGATACCAGCAGTGCCTCGCGCCCCTCCACCTGCGGGATGGCTGCACGCACGGCGTCACTCATGCGGGCCACCAGCTGGGTGTACGGCTCCCCCCAGCTGGGGCGCAGCGGATTCACGTAATAGCGCCAGTGCTCTGGGCGGGCCAGGAGCGTGCGGTCCCGGTTCACGGGCACGCCCTCGAAGTGGTTATCGGCCTCGATCAGGCGGGCATCGCAACTGGGAGTGAGACCGAAGGCCTGCGCCGTGGGCGCACCTGACTCGCGCGCCCGCTCCAGGGGCGAGGTGATCACGGCGGCGATGTCGTGACCGGAGGCGGAAAGCACGTCGGCAACCTGGTCGGCCATCTTTCGTCCGAGGTCGGACAGGTGGTAGCCGGGCAGGCGCCCGTAAAGCACACCCTCGGGGTTGTGGACCTCGCCGTGCCGCATTAGGTGGATGGTGGTACGCGCCATACCGCGATTCTCGCACGCCCGCCCCCGCATTGGCGACGCGCCCGACGTCGCGGCCTGCCGGTCGCGTGCAGCTGCCGCGGCGTATCGTGCGCCACCGCCCGCCGTCCCGTATGGTGCGTCCATGACAACTCGCAGCGCATGGGGTCTCGGCCTAGCGACCGTAACCGACGACGGCAACACCCTGGACGTGTGGTACCCGCGGCCGGTCCTGGGCCAGGCGCCTGCCGATGGCGACTCCGACCTGCTGGCCACGCTCAGCTCCATGGAGCGCCGCGACCCCGCCCGTGGCGTGCACACCACGGTGGTGCGCACCTCCGCCGACCTGGACGACGCCCCGCAGACGGTGGCGGGCGCCTACCTGCGCCTGCACATGCTCTCCCACCGGCTGGTGCGCCCCAACACCATCAATCTTGATGGCCTGTTCTCCCGCCTGCCCAATGTGGTGTGGACCTCGGCGGGGCCCTGTTCGGTGGAGAACTTCGGCGACACGCGCATCCGCCTGCAGGCCTCCCTGGGCCGCCCCGTGCAGGTGCTGTCCGTAGACAAGTTCCCCCGTATGACGGACTACGTGCTGCCGTCCGGCGTACGCATCGGCGATGCCGCGAACGTGCGCCTGGGCGCCTACCTGTCAGCGGGCACCACGGTGATGCACGGCGGCTTCGTCAACTACAACGCGGGCACGCTCGGACGTTCCATGGTTGAGGGCAGCATCGCCCAGGGCGTGGTCATCGGAGACGGCTCCGACATCGGCGGCGGCGCCTCCACGATGGGCCTGCCGTCTGGCGGCAGCGGGCGCCGGGTGGCACTGGGCGAGCGCTGCCTGCTCGGCGCCAACTCGGGCCTGGGCATTCCGTTGGGCGACGACTGCGTGGTCGAGGCCGGCCTGTTCGTCACCGCCGGCACACGGGTCGCCCTAATGCCGCAGGGCGGAGTGGTCCCCGGATCGCACGGGCTGTTCAAGGAGCCCCGGGTGGTGGCCGCAAGCGAGCTGGCGGGCGCCTCGAATGTGCTGTTCCGCCGTAACTCCCAGTCCGGGGCGGTCGAGGCCCTGTCCCGCGGAGGCAAGGGGATCGAGCTGGACCCGCAGGCCACATCGTCCCGGTTGTAGGCACACGCCTGCTTGTACGCGGCCGCGTCACGGCGGCGCGGCCGCGGTGTAGACGTCCCACACCAAGGACGGCCACTATTCGAAACATCTGGGCTCGCAGCGCAAGACGTGCACTCACCTGGGTTCAATTTTTTGTGACACGCATTACGATGGATGTGCGCCTGAACACAGTGAGTCGACGTGAGTCGACGTCCGCCGGACATCGCCGTCGAGGGGAGCTCTGATGCCCACATCCACCCGCTCCCGCACCCCTGCGGGCAACTCTCCCTCCGCGCCCTCGCGCGGGGACCTACCTGCGCCCCGTCCCACACACCACGCCCGCCCTTCCTTCACCACGCTGAAAACCACCATGGCAGTCACCGGCACCGCCATGGCGCTGTTCGTGCTAGTCCACATGATCGGCAACCTCAAGGCCTTCCAGGGAGCCGAGGCCTACAACAACTACGCCGCGTGGCTACGGGAGATCGGCTACCCGCTCGTCCCCCACGAGGGTGTGCTGTGGATTCTGCGGCTGGTGCTGGGAACCTGCCTGATCCTGCACGTAGCGGCCGGCGTGACCTTGTGGCGGCGGGGACGGAGCGCCCGCGGTTCCTTCAGGCGGCAGAACATGCGCCCCCGCGCGCTCGGCGCCCGCTCCATGATCGCCACCGGCGGCCTGCTGCTGGCCTTCATCGTGGTACACCTGCTGGACCTGACTATCGGGCGCCTGGTAGCCTCCGGCAGCTTCATGGCCGCCACCCACTCCGATGGGGAAATGACCGCCTACGCCTACGAGAACCTCATCGCCAGCCTCTCGCGCCCACCGATGGCGATCTTCTACAG
Source organism: Actinomyces sp. 594 (assembly GCF_019325145.1). NCBI lineage: Bacteria > Bacillati > Actinomycetota > Actinomycetes > Actinomycetales > Actinomycetaceae > Actinomyces > Actinomyces sp. 594. The sequence continues at coordinate 171,125 of NZ_PIZC01000048.1, read as the reverse complement.
CCTGGTGATGCTGACCATTGGGGCGCACCTGGCGCAGGGCCTGTGGTCGGTTGTGAATGACCTAGGCGGCACAGGCAGCCGACTACGCCGCGTCTGCCTGGTAATCGCCATCGCCGTCGCACTGGCCATCGCCATCGGCAATGGCATGCTCCCCCTGCTGGTACTGAGTGGAGTGATCGCATGAGCCCCGTACCGCCCCCGGTCGACAACCTCTACGACATCGGCCCCGACCTGGACCCGCACCTGCCGGACTGCCCCCCGCAAGAGGCTTGGACGCGCCGGCGCGACGAGTACCGGCTGGTCAACCCGGCCAACCGGCGGCGCCTGACCGTGATCGTCGTCGGCACGGGCCTGGCCGGCAGCGGGGCCGCCGCCACCCTGGGACGCCTTGGCTACCGGGTGGAGTGCTTCAGCCTGCACGACCTGCCCCGCCGGGCCCACTCCGTGGCCGCACAGGGCGGCATCAACGCCGCGCGCGCCCGCAAGGTGGACGGCGACTCCCTCAACCGCTTCGTCAAGGACTCCGTCAAGGGCGGCGACTACCGCGGCCGCGAGGCCGATGTGGTGCGCCTGGGGATGGAGTCGGTGCGGGTCATCGACCACATGTACGCCATCGGCGCCCCCTTCGCCCGCGAGTACGGCGGCCAGCTGGCCACCCGCTCCTTCGGCGGCGTGCAGGTCTCCCGCACCTACTACACGCGCGGGCAGACCGGCCAGCAGCTGGAGGTCGCCTGCGCCCAGGCACTGCAGGAGCAGATCGACGCCGGAAGCGTGCACATGCACTCGCGCACCGAGATGCTGGACCTGATAGTCGCCGACGGCCGCGCCCAGGGCATCGTCACCCGCGACCTGCTCACCGGTGACATCCAGGCGTGGACGGCGCACGCCGTCGTCCTGGCCACCGGCGGCTACGGCAGCGTCTTCCACTACTCCACCCTGGCGATGGCCTCCAACGCCTCGGCCACCTGGCGGGCCCACCGCCGCGGCGCGGCCTTCGCCTCCGCCTGCATGGTGCAGTTCCACCCCACTGCCCTGCCGGTCAGCTCGCACTGGCAGTCCAAGACCACGCTGATGAGCGAGTCGCTGCGCAACGACGGGCGCATCTGGGTGCCCAAGCGGGCCGGGGACGACCGGCCCCCGAACGACATCCCCGAGGAGGAGCGCGACTACTACCTGGAGCGCAAGTACCCGGCCTTCGGCAACCTCACTCCGCGCGACGTCGCCTCCCGCAACGCCCGCGAGCAGATCGAGTCCGGGCACGGCGTCGGCCCGCTGCACAACTCCGTCTACCTGGACTTCCGCGACGCCCTACAGCGCCTGGGCAAGCCGGTGATCGCCGCCCGCTACGGCAACCTGTTCGACATGTACCTGGACGCCACCGGCGAGGACCCCTACGAGGTGCCCATGCGCATCGCCCCGGGCGCCCACTTCACCATGGGCGGCCTGTGGGTGGACTTCGACCAGATGTCCACCATCCCGGGGCTGTTCGTGGGCGGGGAGGCTTCCAACAACTACCACGGCGCCAACCGGCTGGGCGCCAACTCGCTGCTGAGCGCATCCGTGGACGGCTGGTTCACGCTGCCGCTGTCGGTGCCGAACTACCTGGCCGGACTGGTGGGCACCAGCGTGCTCGCCGACGACGCCCCGGAGGTGACCACCACCCTCGCCGACGCCCGCTCTAGGGTGGAGCGGCTGCTGGCGGTGGGCGGCACGCACCGGCCCGTCTGGTTCCACCGGCGCCTGGGCGAGATCCTGTACGCCGACTGCGGGGTGAGCCGCTCCGAGGCGGGACTGCGCCACGGACTGGAGCAGGTGCGGGAGCTGCGCCAGGACTTCTGGGCGGACGTGAAGATCGTCGGCGGGCCGCAGCGCCTGAACCAGGAGCTGGAGAAGGCGCTGCGCGTGGCCGACTTCCTGGAGCTGGCCGAGGTGATGATCCTGGACGCGCTGGACCGGCGCGAGTCCGCCGGGGCGCACTTCCGGGAGGAGTACGCCACCGCCGAGGGCGAGGCGAAGCGCGATGACGCCCAGTGGTGCACCGTGTCCGCCTGGCTGACCGACGCCTCCGGACGGCACACGCGCCGGAGCGAACCCCTGAGCTTCTCGCTGGTACCGATGCAGGTGAGGGATTACCGATGAGAGTGGAACTGGAGATCTGGCGGCAGGACGGGCCGCGTGCCCGCGGCCGCTTCGAGTCCTACACGGTGGAGGACGCCGAGCCGGAGATGAGCCTGCTGGAGCTGCTGGACCGGCTCAACGACCAGATCATTGCCGGCGGCGGCGAGCCGGTCGTCTTCGAGTCCGACTGCCGCGAGGGCGTGTGCGGCATGTGTGGCTTCCTGGTCAACGGCAAGCCGCACGGGCCACAGGACAACACCCCCGCCTGCCGCCAGCACCTGCGGGCCTTCCCCGGGGTGACGCGCTTCCGGCTGGAGCCGTGGCGGTCGGCAGCCTTCCCGGTCATCCGCGACCTGGTGGTGGACCGCACCGCCCTGGACGAGCTGATCCGGGCGGGCGGAACAGTGGACGTGGCGGCGGGCACCGCCCCCGACGCCGACTCCGTGCCCCAGCCCTACCTACAGGCCGAGCAGGCGCTCGACTTCGCCGCCTGCATCGGCTGCGGCGCATGCGTGGCCGCCTGCCCCAACGGCGCAGCCATGCTGTTCGCCGGGGCGAAGCTGGCGCACCTGTCGCTCATGCCGCAGGGCCGCCACGAGCGCTCCCGGCGGGCACGGCGCATGGCGCGCACGGTCAATGAGATCTTCGGCCCCTGCTCTCTGTACGGGGAGTGCGTTCCGGCCTGCCCGGCGGGCATCCCGCTGACGGCAATCGCCGCCCTGAACCGGGAGGTGCTGCGTGCCGGCCTGCGCGGCCGCAGCCGCGACGACTGAGGCCGCCGGGCGGGCAACCGCGGGCGCAGAGGCTGGTGTGCACGGGTCGCGCGGGCCCGACGTCGGCGGCCCCGCCCCGGCAGGCGTTGACGTTCGGCTTTACTCAGGCTTGTGGGCCACCAGGGCGACGCCCACCATGTCCTGCTCGTAGCGCTTGAAGGTGCGGCGCATCACTAGCATGCGCTGCCGTAGCTCCCGGTCGGAGATGACGTTGCGGGCGATGCGCGCAAAGCCGCCCAGGCCCTCGTCTCGCAGGTTGCGGCTGAGCTTGAGCAGGGCCATAGGGGCGGTGTCCGCCCAGTAGACCACCAGCCCGGCGTCCTCGAGCAGCTGCCGCCAGGCCGCCACCGTCATGGGGCGGGCGTTGACGTGGATGGCGCGCGCCAGGTCCTTGCGCAGCTCGGTGTAGTGGGCCGCGTCTATGTCATCCGGGACCACGCCCAGCTCGTGGATGGCATAGCGTCCGCCGGGGCGCAGCACCCGGGCCGCCTCCGCGGCGATCGCCGCCTTGGCCTTGTCCCCCTGCATGCTCAGCATGGCCTCGCCGATGACGACGTCGGCACTGGCGTCGGGCAGGCCAGTTTGCGCGGCCTCTCCCCGGCGGACACTGCCGCGGTCGCCGACGACGGCGGCCACGCGCCGGGCGGCGTCGGGATCCCGGTCGATGGCCGTGTAGGAGGCCGGGCGTGCGGCAATGACCTCCGCGGCGGTGCGCCCCAGTCCGGGGGCGAGCTCAACAACGTCGGCGCCGGACAGGCGGGCGCGAGCCAGCATGGCGGTGGACAGCGCCGCCCCTCCGGGGCGCAGCACGCGTTTGCCTGCGCGGGCCAGCACCCAGTGACCGGGGGCAGTGGCCAAAGGGCGGTTGGCGTACGGAAGGGGCGCTTCCGCCGCGTAGGCGGGCGCAGCCGCCGACGCGGCGGTCTCGGAAGTAGGACGCTGATCTTCCATGCAGGAGAGTTTAGCCTCACCTCACGTCAAGCCATAAGGTGATGGGACGCCCACCCCATACGTCTGCTCCAGCACGACTCCGATGCATGCGTCACTACCACTGAGGAGTACTACCAGGGCCAGGCACGATCCCGTCCGCACCACTTAAGGTCAAGGCCGATGCCGGGCGCCGGGTGAAGCAGTAGGCGACATGCGCCTGCCACTGCGCCCGGACTGAAAGAGACGAGGTCGTCATGGAAGCACAGATGCTTAAGGGCCAGGTGGCGCTGATCACCGGCGCCAGCTACGGCATGGGCCGCACAATGGCGGAGCTGTTCGCCGAGGAGGGGGCCGCCGTCGCCATCACCGCCCGCCACGCTGAGCAACTGGAAGAGGTCGTGGAGGGCATCCGCGCCAAGGGCGGGCAGGCCATCGGTATCGTGGCCGACGTCACCAGCCTGGAAGACACCGAGCGGGTTTTCGCCCGCGTGCTGGAGGAGTTCGGCGACCTGGACATCCTCATCAACAATGCCGGCATCGGCGAGCAGAAGACGATCGACGATACCGACGATGACTGGATGCTCTACGTCATGAACACCAACCTGGCCGGTCCTATGCGCTATATCCGCGAGGCGCTGAAGATCTTCCGGCCCAAGAACGCGGGCTGCATCATCAACATCTCCTCCGTCAACGGCGAGCGCCCCTTCTGCGGCGCCGCCTACACCTCCACCAAGGGCGGGTTGAACACGTTGACGAAGAACGTGGCAATGCTGCTCAACGACACTGACATCCGCTGCAACGCCGTCGCCCCCGGCGCTACGGTGACGCCAGCGCATGAGGCCAACAAGGCCGGCGAGCAGCCCGGAGGAAAGAAGATGCTGGAGCACTCCCAGCACTACGTCTACTTCCCCGGACCGGAGTGTGACCCCATGGACCAGGCCTACGCCTGTCTGTTCCTGGCCTCAAAGATGGGCCGGGCCGTGCGCGGCCAGGTGATCCAGGTGTGCAACGGAGCCTTCCTCTGACTTGTACGTGCCGGCTGCCGGCCCATCAGAGTCGGCAGCCGCACCGAAGCAGGCACATGCATTCCCCACGTCTAAATCCGCGGCAAACACTGCACCCGTCCCCTTAGGACCTCAGCGGATCCACGTGAGTCCAAGCGGTCAAGAAACGCGCTCAAGGCCCTGCATCCGTTTGCTGGCTCTTCGTGTTTGTGGGTGTGGGGGGTTTGAGCTGGGGCTGTTGGTGTTGGTTGTGTTCGGGACCCTGTTTGACGAGAACCGGCCCATCAGGTGGTCGAGTACGACACGGCGGCCACCACGCCCAACAGCGCGGGTCGTATTCGGTCGGCGTCGGGTAGTCGACTACGACCTCACACGCCCGAGTACGACCTCCGCACGGCGAAAACGACCTCGTCAGCCCGAGAACGTCCTCCGTGTGGCGAAAACGTCCTCGTGGGCCCGAAACCCTCCACGATGTGGAGGGTGTGGGGCGAATGAGGTCGTATTCGGCCAGCGCGGGTTAGTCGACTACGACCTCACACGCCCGAATACGACCTCGCCAACCCAAAAACGACCCCCTGCGCCCGACCGAGCACGACCTCACCAACCCGAGAACGACCTCCGCACGGCGAAAACGACCTCATTAGCCCGAGAACGGCCCTCGAGCAAGATCGCCACACCACACTCCCCACCCGCCGCGCCGCCGGAACACGCACGCCATCCACCACTCGCCGAAGCACCGCCGATCCACCCGTCCACCGAACCCTCAAACGCGAAGATCCCGTTTGCTACCGACGCAAACTTTGTTGTCAGCTCCAGCGTTGCCGCTGACGAACCCAGCTAGCACGTTAGGAGGCGTAAGGCCCTCACACGCGCGGGACGCGGTCCAGGGTGGGCTCGCCGACGCGGGTGTCGAGGTACTCGCGCACGCGCTTGCGGCGGTGCATGGCCACGTAGTGGCGCTCCACCTCGCCGGTGTACACCTGGCGCGGGCGACCGATGCGCTTGGCCGGGTCATTCATCATCTCCCGGTACTGGGCGATCCAGCCGGGCAGGCGCCCGAGCGCGAACAGGGGGGTGAACATCTTCGTGGGGAAGCCCATCGCCTGGTAGATCAGGCCGGTGTAGAAGTCAACGTTCGGGTACAGGCTGCGGGAAATGAAGTAGTCGTCGGACAGGGCGACCTCCTCCAGCTCCATGGCGATCTCCAGCTTGCGGTCCCCGTCCTTGGAACCCAGGCGTGTGAGCACCTCGTGCGCGGTCTCCTTCACCAGGGCAGCGCGTGGGTCGTAGTTCTTGTAGACGCGGTGCCCGAAGCCCATTAGGCGCACGCCGTCCTCCTTGTTCTTCACCTTGCGGACGAACTCGGAGGTGCTCATGCCCTCAGACTGAATGGTGTCCAGCATGCGCAGCACGGCCTCGTTGGCGCCGCCGTGCAGCGGCCCGGACAGGGCGCCGACGCCGGCAGCCACGGAGGCGTACATATTGGCGTCCGAGGAACCCACCAGGCGCACGGTAGAGGTGGAGCAGTTCTGCTCGTGGTCAGCGTGCAGGATCAGCAGCATGTCCAGGGCACGCACCACGGTGGGATCGATGTCGCTGGCCTGGTAGGGCATGCCGAAGGTCATGTTCAGGAAGTCCTCGACGTAACCGCGCTTGGGGTCGGGGTACAGCAGCGGCAGCCCGATGGCGCGGCGCGCGATGTAGCTGATCATCGTCGGCATCTTGCTCAGCAGCAGGACGGTGGCCAGCTCGGTCTCGTAGGGGTCGTGCGGGTTGAGGGTGTCCTCGTAGTAGGTGGCCAGGCCGGCGATGCCCGCCTGGAGGATCGCCATGGGGTGCCCGGAGGAGGGGAAGGAGGTGAAGAAGCTGCGGAAGTCCTCGTGCAGCAGCCGGTGACGGCCGATGCGCCGTTGGAAGCGCTCGAAGGTCTCCGGGTCGGGCAGTTCCCCGTTGATCAGCAGGTAGGCGACCTCCAGGAAGGTGGAGGACTTGGCCAGCTCCTCGATCGGGTAGCCGCGGTAGCGCAGGATGCCGGCGGCGCCGTCGATGTAGGTGATGTCAGAGGTGCAGGCGGCGGTGTTGGTGAAGCCGGGGTCGAGTGTGACCAGGCCCGTGGCCCCCAGCAGCTTGCCGATGGCGAGCCCGGCGGAGCCCTCGGTTGCCAGCGCGCGCGGCAGTTCCAGGCTGGTCTCTCCGACGGTAAGCATCCCGGGGGCGTCCTGGGCGCGGAGGTCAGTGGGCGTTTCGGTCATAAGTGTCTCCTTGCTGGCGACGGCGGGGCTGCGGGCGCGGCCCCGGACCTGTCTGCCGGGAACCTTACCGGCCCGCGGGCGCCGTCGTCGCCCCGGTCAGTTCACCCGGGCGAGAACCGGCAGCACAGGACTCCCCGCCCGTCAGCCCGCGAATCGCGCGGCCGCCTCGGGAGCGCGCAGGCGGCGTACGGCGGCGGCAACCCGCTCGTCGGTGTCGGTTAGTGACATGCGCACGTGCCCGGCACCGGCCGCTCCATAGAAGTCCCCGGGGGCGACGACGATCCCCAGTTCGGCAAAGGCACCCACCAGGTCCCACGCGCTCATGGATGCAGGCCCGCTCAGCCACAGGTACAGGCCCGCCACGGATTCGGGGTCATTGACCAGGCCGACGGCGGCGGTCGCCTCCAGCAGGGCCTCGCGCCGGGCCCGGTAGACCGCCCGCTGGGCCGCCACGTGCGCGTCGTCGGCCAGGGTGGCGGCCAGGGCATTCTGCACGGGGGCGGGAGGGAGCATACCGGTGTGGCGGCGCACCTCGGTGACGGGTGCCACCAGGTTCGGGTCGCCGGCGAGGAAGGCGGCCCGGTAGCCGGCGAGGTTGGACTGCTTGGACAGGGAGTACAGGGCGAGCAACCCCGTGAAGTCCGGCGCGCCGTCGGGGCCGGTGCCGGTCACGCGTGGGTCCAGGAGACTGGGGACGCCGACGGTGGCCCAGGGCTCCTCCCAGGCGAGTTCGGCGTAGCACTCGTCGGACAGGACGACGACGCCGCGCGCCCGCGCCCAGGTGACAATGCACGCGAGCTGCTCGACGCCGAGGACGTGCCCGTCTGGGTTGCCGGGACTGTTGAGCCAGATGGCGGCGAGGCGGCCTTCGGGCAGCTCCCAGGTGTCGGGGTTGGCGGCGGTGTCGACGGGGACGGGGGTGGCGCCGGCCAGGCGGGCACCGACGTCGTAGGTGGGGTAGGCGGCGCGCGGGTGGGCGATGAGGTCGCCGGGGCGGGCACCGAGCTGGAGCGGCAGCTGGGCCACGGACTCCTTGGAGCCGATGGCGGGGATCACGGCGGCGTCGCTCAGGCCGGGCACGCCGCGGCGGCGACGCATCCAGTCGATGATGGCGGCACGCGCCTGGGGCGTGCCGTCGGCGGGCGGGTAACCGGGGGCGTTCGCGGCGGCGGCGAGTGCCTCGCGGGCTACGGTCGGGGTGGGGTCGACGGGCGTGCCAATAGACAGGTCGACGACGCCGTCGGGGTGCTGGGAGGCGCGCTGCCGGTAGGGGCGCAGGGAGTGCCAGGGAAAGTCGGGCAGGGCGAGCGGGCGGGGCAGGGCCGCTGGAGCAGAGGCGGCGGGGTCCGGGACGGCGGGCGTGGAGGCGTTCACGCCGCCATTGTGTCGCGTTCTCGCCTCCGTAGCAGCGATCTAGCGGGCGACAGCGTGAGGCGTCTCATCGTCCGATACCCCCCAAGCACTTGCTACACCTGATGCATCTGCTACATTTATCGCAGGCGACGCAGCGCCTGCTGCTCGTCCAAGGAGACCCCGATGGCCACTAAGACCAACACCGTAACAACCGTTAACGCCGCCTCCGTTAATGAGCAGAGCATGGACGTCCTGCTCGGCGCCGCACACAGCCTCCCCCAGGGATCGCCACTGGCAATCCTGCTGGAGAACATACTGGCTTCCCTGCGCAGCGGCGTCGACGTCGCAGCACTCAGTCTCGACCGTCCAGTCACCCCAAATCAGGCGGCAGCAGCTCTCGGCATGAGCCGTCCGAGCGTGTACAAGCTCATGGACTCCGGCCTCTTGAAGTTCCACTACGTCGGCAAGGACCGCCGTATTCCGGCAACAGCCCTGGTCGACTACCTCGACCGTCGCGAACGCGCTAGTGCGCAGCTGGCGGAAGACCTGGCCAACCGCGACCGCACCATCAAGCAGGCCGTGGATGCGATCGCGCCGCTGTCCGCCGAGGACCTCGCCGAGCTCGAGGAGGCCTGATCTGCTCGCCTTGTGGCCGAACAGCTAGCGCAGCCGTTCGGCCACAAGGCGAGCAACTGGCAGCCTCGTCTCGCAGGCCTCGCACACCGGTAGGCCCTCGTCACGCCTGACAACGAACCACTCGCCGCACAGGGCCCGCACAGCTCGCCCTTCCACCGCGCTCTCAGCAACCAGTTCCTTGCGGGTGTAATGAAGATGCGTAGGCCGAAGACGCTCACCTAGGGCCGTCTCCGCCAGCTCGCCCACTTCATCTGCGGACTCCACCGCCACAAGCCACTGCAACCGAGACGCCGGGACGATGAAATCGTAGTAGACACCTGAGCCGTCCGGGAGCGTAACGGCGTCAGGACGTCGATGACCGGCCAAAAGCGTCACCGCCTCGGCAATGGTGGTGCTCAGCAATTTGTCCTCCGCCCGCCTTGTCACGACTACCACGTCCAGGAGCGCCTCGCCTCGCAAGCCTGGAGCCGCATCGACCTCAGGCAGGTCTGCCGCAACTGACACCGTTATCGTCGACGAGAAGATACTTAAACGCGCGGATGCGTCTAGTCTGGGTTCTTCCCGCTGCACCAAGAGCTCACTGCTGTGGTCATCAGCCACCACCGCAGCGCCAACCGCCCCGATGATTGCCGCTAGCGTCTGTATGCGCCACCGACGAATCTCGGCTCGAGCCTGTTCCCGTCTTCGAAGAGTGCGATCCACCGGCCTTGGCATCCAGTCGTGCGCGCGAGCGGCCTCCAGCTGGCCTGCGACAGCGGAGTGGAACCGATCATGCCGTTGCGCATAGACAATCCAGCCGATCCCATCGTCGTCGACGATCATTGCCCCGCGCCACGCCGCACCTTCACGGGTACGTAGCTCCAAGACCGGCCTTCCCGCAGCGGCACTCGCCTTGATATGCCGGTCCGTTCCGCGGGCTAGCGCCTTCTTGCCGGCGTCGATCAACGGGTGCGGCAGTTGGCTGATATCCACATCGGCGAGGTCCTTCCATCGAGAACGACGAATCGCATCCGGGATTGGGCCGCTGTATGACTCCGCAGGCAGTGCCTTGAGTGTTCTCACGGTCGGACGAACCTCGAACATGTCACCTACTAAGGTTCAGGGAGCTGCCAGCAACGTTGCAAACGTATCTTACGCTCCGTCTCGGCAACAGGTTACAAGTGCCGCTCGCGGAGCCAGTTCTACCGGTCTCGGCACGTCATTAGTGCCGGTCTCGGTGTGTTACTGGTGCCGGTCTCGGTGAAGGGTGCGGGCTCAGTAGCCGTTGGCGGCCTTCCACTCCTCGTTCTGGGGCTCCAGGGCGGCGATCATGGGATCGTCGTAGTCCTGCGGGCCGACGTTCTGCGCGCCGCCCGGTGAGCCCAGGCCCTTGAGGGAGAAGAAGTCGATGTTGGCCCGGGTGTAGTCCTCCCACTCCTCGGGGACGTCGTCCTCGTAGAAGATCGCCTCGGTGGGGCACACCGGCTCGCAGGCGCCGCAGTCAACGCACTCGTCGGCGTTGATGTACAGGCTGCGCTCACCCTCGTAGATGCAGTCGACCGGACACTCGTCCACGCACGCACGATCCTTGACGTCCACGCAGGGCTGAGCGATGACATAGGTCATTGACTGCTTCCTCTCTGTCTCCAGGCGTGCCGCGCGGGGCCGCGGGCGCATCTGCGTATCCAAGTATCTCCCCGCGGTGGCGCTGCGCCCAACAGCCGCGCAAGGTGTCAGCAAGTCCGCCGGATTCTCCCGCTCGCCCGAGTCGTATTGCGTCACGCGCCGTGTGCGAATTGCGGGCACCGACGCCGATCCCGCCGTCCTCGGTGCCGCCGCGGCCCCGTCCGCCGGCCACCCGCAGCTGAGCTCAGCGACACACCACGGGGTTGTCGGAGTCGTAGGCAGTGGTCAGGACGTCGTCGGGCAGGCTCTCGCCATCGTGGCTGCGGGTGCGGGTAACGGTGACGTCGAATCCCTGCGTGCCCCCGCCGTAGGGCTCGCATCCCGGCCCGGAGCCGTACACAGTGGCGTAGGGCCGGTAGTTGGTGTGCTCACCCTCGGTGATGGTGACCTCGTAGTAGGGGGTGGACCACAGTCGCACGTGTACCTCGCCGTCGCCGGCCCAGGCCTGCACCAGCACCGTGTACGGGGTGGAGTTGCGCCATTTGACGTCCTTGACGCCGGTCCAGATGGTGGCCTCGCGCCCGGCCGGGTAGCGGGTGAACCAGTAGGTGTGGGGCCAGTGCTCCACATCGTCCATGCCGGCCTCGAAGCCGGCATTGAACACGGTGGTGCCCACCTGGGACAGGCCGCCGCCCATGGCGTCGGTGTGCTGCCCATCGGTGACTACGCCGGCGTAGGTATAGCCGTGCTCGAGGTCTACCGGACCGAGGGCGTCGGTGGTGGAGAAGGTCTCCCCCGGCGGCACCAGGGTGCCGTTGATCATCTCGGTGCCGCGCTGGAGGTTCTGGTCGCGCCCGTACTGGGAGACGTAGGGGGTGGAGAACTCGCCGACGATCTCGACGATCCCCCACTCCTCCTCCGGCATGGTCACCTCCGGCTGCAGGACGACCACGGTCGCGGTGGCGGTGCGATCCCCGTCGGCCTCGGTGCCGGCGGCTAGGACTGCCTCAGCCAGAGTGCTGGGGTCGATTCCCGTGCCAGTGGCTGAGGGGTGGTAGACGGGGGTGGCGTCCACGGCGGTATCGGGGTTGCCGTCGATGGTCCAGGTCGCGTCGGTGGCGGGCGCCTCAATGTCCCCGCCCAGGTCGGCGAGGACCGCGGCGTGCAGCGCCTCGGCGTCGAGAGTGGCAGTCAGGACGCCGTCGGTGGAGTCGATGTCGGTCAGGGCAGCGAGCGCCTCTGGGGCCAGGATGCTGGTGCCGGCGGCGTCCGTGCCGGCGCCGGCGGTGGTGACGGTGATGTCGTCACTCAGCAGCGGGGTCAGGACAGTGTCGATGAACTCCTGGGCCTCGGCGTCGGTGACGGCAGGGTTGGCGGTGCCTGCGGCCAGGGCGATGGTGGTCTCCCCCAGCGGCCAGGCGCCGGTCAGGGCGCTCACGCTCTCCGCCACGTTCAGCCCGGTGCCTACCGACCCGGGCGTGAGCACGGGGGTGGTGCCGTCCAGGGTGACGACGGCGTCGGCGGTGCCGGTGGCCAGCGTGCCCAGGCGGGCGTTGAGGGCGCGGGTGAGCGCGTCGGAGTCGACCCGGGTGACGGCGTCGACGGCGGTGCCCGCTAGCCTCCTTACCAGCGTGAGTGGGTTGAGGGTGGGGCCGGTGAGCCGGTCGACGCTGGCGGCGGCGTCCACGCTCACGCCGGAGCTGGCGGGGATGAGCGTGTCGGTGGCTTCGTCGACGGTGAGCGTGACAGGCTGCTCAAGCTGGGCGCCGATGGCGGTATCCACGGCAGCCACAGCCTGGGCACGAGTCATGCCGGAGACGTCCACGCCGGACACCGACGAGCCCGGGGCCAGGGTCCGGGTGGTCGCCCAGGCCAGTCCCAGCCAGGCGATCGCCAGGGTGGCGCCGAGTGCGGCCAGCAGTGGACGCACGATCGCACGGGTGCCCCGGGCAGCGGTCCCGCCGAGTGCCGCGACCGGTTCGGCGGAGTCGGGGACAGCGTCGGCGTGCGGGCCCGCTGAGGCGCGGGCGCCGACGTCGGGCGGGGTCTGGCTCATGAGGCGCATCTCCTGGTGGAGCAGTGAGATCCCTCCACCTCAGGCACCGGCGCGACGGCGTCGGGCAGCGTCCTTGAAACGCTCCTGGGAGTCGAGGATGACCTTGCGGATGCGCACGGCATCCGGAGTCACCTCCACGCACTCGTCCTCGGAGGCGAACTCCAGGGCCTCCTCCAGGGTGAGGCGTCGCGGCGGCGTGAGCGCCTCGTAGACGTCGGCAGTAGAGGAGCGCATGTTGGTCTGCTGCTTCTCCCGCACCACGTTGACGTCCATGTCCTCATCGCGGGGGTTCTCCCCCACGACCTGCCCCTCGTAGGTCTCCTGACCGGGCTCGACGAAGAACGTGCCGCGGTCCTGCAGGCGGATCAGCGCGTAGGCGGTGACGGCGCCGGCGCGGTCGGAGACCAGGGAGCCGGAGGTGCGGGCGGTGATCTGGCCCGCCCACGGCTCGTAGCCCTCGGAGATGGACGAGGCAATGCCGGTGCCGCGGGTCTCCGTGAGGAACTGGGTGCGCCAGCCGATCAGGCCGCGGGCGGGCACCAGGAACTCCATGCGGATCCAGCCGGTGCCGTGGTTGGCCATGGTCTCCATGCGGCCCTTGCGGGCGGCCATGAGCTGGGTGACGGCGCCCAGGTGCTCCTCGGGCACATCGATGGTCATGCGTTCGACCGGCTCGTGGCGCTTGCCGTCGATCATCTTGGTAACCACCTGCGGCTTGCCTACGGTCAGCTCGAAGCCCTCGCGGCGCATCTGCTCCACCAGGATCGCCAGCGCCAGCTCACCGCGGCCCTGCACCTCCCAGGCGTCGGGGCGGGTGGTAGGTAGCACGCGCAGGGAGACATTGCCGACCAGCTCGCGGTCCAGGCGGTCCTTGACCTGCCGGGCGGTGACCTTGGCGCCCTTGGTGCGGCCGGCCATCGGCGAGGTGTTGATACCGATGGTCATGGAGATGGCGGGATCGTCCACCTTGATCAGTGGCAGGGGCCGCGGGTCCTCAGGGTCGACCAGGGACTCGCCGATGGTGATGTCCTCAATACCGGCGACGGCGACGATGTCACCGGCGTGGGCCTCCTCGGCGGGCTTGCGCTCCAGGCCCTCGGTTACCAGCAGCTCGGAGACGCGGGCGGAGGTGAGGGAGCCGTCGTGGCGGGCCCAGGCGACGGTCTGGCCCTTGCGCAGGGTGCCGGAGTGGATGCGCAGCAGCGCGAGCCGCCCCAGGAACGGGGAGGCGTCGAGGTTGGTCACGTGCGCCTGCAGGGGGGCGGACTCGTCGTAGGAGGGGCCGGGGATGCGATCAATAAGGGTGCGGAACAGGGGCTCGAGGTTCTTGGATGCGGGCAGCTCGCCGTCGGCGGGCTTGACGGTGTCCGCGCGGCGGGCCTTGGCGGACGCGTACACCACAGGCACGTCCAGCACGGCGTCCAGGTCGATGTCCGGGTGCTCATCGGCCAGGTCGGAGGCGAGCGAGAGCAGCAGGTCGGTGGTCTCGGACACGACCTCGTCCAGGCGAGAGTCGGGGCGGTCCACCTTGTTGACCACCAGGATGACCGGCAGGGAGGCGGCCAGGGCCTTGCGCAGCACGAAGCGGGTCTGAGGCAGGGGGCCCTCGGAGGCGTCCACGAGCAGGAGGACGCCGTCAACCATGGACAGCCCGCGCTCGACCTCGCCGCCGAAGTCGGCGTGGCCGGGGGTGTCAATGACGTTGATGGTGATACCGGCGGGAAGACCCGCATCGATGGCCGCGGGACCGGCGTAGTGGACGGCAGTGTTCTTGGCGAGGATCGTGATGCCCTTCTCGCGCTCCAGCTCACCGGAGTCCATGACGCGCTCGGTCGTGTTCTCCTCGGTGGCGCGGTTGCCGAAGGCGCCGGCCTCCCAGAGCATCGCGTCGACTAAGGTGGTCTTGCCGTGGTCGACGTGAGCGACGATGGCGACGTTGCGCAGGTCCTGGCGCACAGTCATGTGGGCTCTTTCCTCCATTTGGTAAGCGCCCGCGGGCGCACAAACTCAGGCAGGGTACCGCTACTGCGGCCGGACAGGCCATGACAGGCGCGACATGCGGCCTGTGCGGCCGCTCACCTCTGTTGACCCGTGATCTGGCGGCGACCGGGGCGGCTCAGAGCACTCCCGTCAGCAGTATTACGGCGGCGATGGTCGCTGCCACCACGGGGGCGCGGTTCCACCGCGAGCTCATCTGCCTGGTCTCGGACTGTTTCCGCTCGGGGCGGCTGTTGCGGGCCAGAATGGCCTCTTGGTATGCGGCGATGAGATCGCCCGCCGCATCGGCGTCCATCCGGGTGCGATACACGGAATCACCCTCCGCTAGGTACTCCTCTGGCACCGTCCGGCGCGCGGAGGCGTACCGCCCCGTGCGGCCGCCCCTTCCAAGCAGTTCGCGCTCCCGCAACTCCTGGCGTCTGCGGAAGGATGTCGACAACCCACCTGCACGCTGCGCGGCGGAGGCCTTGACCGTATGACCGGATCCGGTGATGATCTCCAGTCCCCAGCGGGTGCGGCAAGATTCCACCTCATCCCAGCCGACAGTATGCGTGCGCCATGCGTTACGCACAGTGATGCCGGCGTCCGCGATGGTGAGCTGCGGCGCCCACCACAAGCACCAAACCGCAAGCATCAGGAACAGGCCGCAGCCCAGGGCCTGCAGCCCGTTGCGAGTACCGTCGGCGAGCCAAA
This sequence comes from Actinomyces sp. 594, assembly GCF_019325145.1. Lineage (NCBI taxonomy): Bacteria > Bacillati > Actinomycetota > Actinomycetes > Actinomycetales > Actinomycetaceae > Actinomyces > Actinomyces sp. 594. The sequence continues at coordinate 155,707 of NZ_PIZC01000048.1, read as the reverse complement.
CCGTAATGACGGCCCAGGTCGTGCCGGCACCCGTCAGCAGGGTGCCAGCACGACCTGTCAGTGAGCGGATCACGACCGCGGGCAATGCCCCGTGGCTCCCTTACTCGGAGATGTAACCGACGTTCTCGGAACGGAAGTAGGCCAGGCCCTTGGCCCCGAAGTTCGCCAGGTTCTTCGGGACGGCCGTGAACTGCATGCGCTCGTAGATGGGGAAATTCATGACGTTCTCCCAGATGAGCACGTCGCACTCATTGGTCATGCGGATACGCTCATCATGATCCGGAGTCGACGCAATCTTTGCAGCATAGTCGTCGATCTCCGGGATCGACTGGGACGTGTAGTTACTCAAAGAACTCGAGCCGTATATCTGACCGATGTTGGCCATAGGGTACTGAGTACCCTCCCAGGTGAAGGCGGTCATCTCATAGTTCTTGGCGTTGATGTACTCGGGGAAATAGCTATTGGCGTCAACCGGGTCCAACTTCATCTCAATACCAACCTCGCTGAGCTGACTCTGCAGCAGGTTGGCCTCATTCTCCGTAGTCTGAGTCCCAGAGGGAACCGTAAAGGTGAAGCTAAGGCGCTGACCGTCCTTTTCGCGTACGCCATCAGCCCCCTCTACCCAGCCGGCGTCATCCAACAGCTGCTTGGCGGCGTCGGGGTCGTAGGACCAGTCACCCGAGTTGTCCTGGTAGCCCTCCTGAGGCGGCATGAAGAAATGATTACCAAGCAACACGTCATCGACCTCGATCGGCAGTCCCGCCAGGTCGGAGGAGGCAATAGCGGCTCGATCACAGGCACGCAGGACCGCCTGACGCACAGCCTTGTCCGCCAGTGGACCGGATGCCGCATTGATGGTGAAATGCCGCCACTGCAGGCCGAAGTTCTGACGGATCTCGGCATCCTCCCGCCCGGCGGCCTGGTTGTAAACGTCTGCCGAGATGATGTAGTCGATAACGTCGATCGCCTTGTTCGCGAATGAGGTCGCTTCGGCTGCAGGGTCCAGGACGCGGAAGGTTACCTTATCCAGCAGTGGGGCCTCGCCCCACCACAGGTCGTTGGGGACCAGGGTCACCAGCTGCTGGGACTCGTTGTAGGAGTCCACCTTGAAGGGGCCGGCGAAGTAGTCGTTGTTGAAAGCGCCGGCGCCCGCCATCGACTCGTTGAAGGTCTTGGCGTCCACGAATAGCTCTTTCGGAAAGAGGGACGATAGCGGATTGGTCCAGTCGGGGAAAATCGACTTGAAGGTCACTTTAGCGGTCAGATCGTCGATAATGTCGACAGACTCAACGTCGGCGATACCATCCGTTGAGGCCCACTGATACTCGGGGTCATCGGCGTGAGCGAAGAAGGCCTCAATGTCTTCGGAGTCCATGTGACGCCCGTTGCCCCAGACGGCATTCTCATTTAGGGCCACAGTGGCGACGGTCTTGCCATCCACATCCTCAGCCTCGAAGGTGGTGTAGAAGTTGGGGTTCGCGGTCGGGGTGCCGTCATCCGCCCAGTCGAGGAGGTAGGGGGAGACGAAGTCCAGAATATTACGCAGATTGACGTTAACGCCGTTGGCGTGATGATAGTTCCAATTGGCAATGGTGTTGGAAATGGCGAAGTTGAGGGTGCCACCCTGTTGCAGGGAGGAGCGCTCTTGGCGATTCATCGCCTGGTCGAAGTCGATCTCGGCGTTTGCATCGGCAGATGAGTTCGAGTTGGACTCGGTGTTCTTGGCGCAGGCGGCCAGGGCGGCCATGACTGCCGCGGAGGCCGAGCCGGCAAGGAACAAGCGGCGGTTGATGTTCATATCAAAGCTCCGATTCGAGATGGATCCGGATGGTTGGACAGGGCGGCGCTACGCTGCCGCCGCAGTCAAGCCGTGGGCATGGTGTACATCATACGTTCATCTGCAGCAGTCGCATCCTGCTTGCGACATCGTGTGACCTGCAGTTTCGTAGTTCTTGGTCACTACTACCTTGCTCCGGGCTAGGTACTCGCTGATGACGTCAGAACACAGCGGTACGCTCTGGGTAGTAGCAGGCGACCTCGTGGTCCTCACCCTCGCCGGTGAAGTCCGGCATTCGTTCCAGGCAGGCCTTTCTCTGCTCCTCATTCAGCTCGTTCGCGAACTTGGGGCAGCGAGTGCGGAAGCGGCAGCCCGAGGGGGGACTGGCCGGGGACGGCAGATCGCCCTCCAGGATGATGCGGCTGCGCGTGCGCTCCTTCGCCGGATCCGGAATCGGAATGGCCGAGAGCAGTGCCTGCGTATACGGGTGAGCCGGCGCGGAGAACACCGCATCGACGTCACCGATCTCGACGATCTTGCCCAGGTACATGACGGCCACGCGATCGGCTATGTGCCGCACCACGGACAGGTCGTGGGCCACGAACAGGTAGCTGAGCCCCAGGGTCGCACGCAACTCGTCGAGCAGGTTGATGACGCCGGCCTGAATGGACACGTCCAGAGCAGAGACCGGCTCGTCCAGTACGAGCAGCTTCGGCTCCAGGGCCAGAGCCCGGGCGATGCCTATGCGCTGGCGCTGCCCGCCGGAGAAGTTGCGGGGATAGCGGTTGGCGTGGCTCGGTTCGAGCCCCACCAGTTTCATGAGCTCCTCGACGCGCGGACCGACCTGCTGCTTGCTCCAGCCATTGGCGCGCAGTGGCTCCGCGATGATGTCGTAGATGGGCAGACGCGGGTCCAGGGACGCCATGGGGTCCTGGAAGACGACCTGCAAATCGCGGCGGATCTGCTTGCGTTCAGCGCGGCTGATCGCAGCAGTATCCCTGCCCAAGACAACGATTTTGCCGTCCTGCGGCGCCTGCAGATTGAGCACCTCCATAAGCGTGGTGGTCTTGCCACAGCCCGACTCGCCAACAATTGCCAGCGTCTCGCCCTGGCGCACATCGAAGGAGATGCCGTCCACCGCGTGCACGGTGCCGACGCGCCGCTTGAACACCGCACCCTTCATCAGCGGGAATTCCTTCACCAGGCCGCCTACCCGCAGCACCTCGGGGCGCTGTGAGTGGGGCAGGTTCATGACATCGGCGGTCTTGAGGGAGGGGACCGGGAAGATGTCCGTGTAGTCGAGGTTGTTCTTCTCGATCTCCGGGAAGCGACGGCAGGCGGACTTTTGCTGCTCAGCGGCAGTGGAGTCAGATGGCAAGGCGTCGTCGCGGACCGGGACCAGATCGGGTTCGCCGTCCAGGCACTCCGCGACCGCCATGGGGCACCGCGGCGCAAATGGACAGCCGGTGGGCGCCTCCAGCAGCGAGGGCGGCGCGCCTTCAAGGGTTGCCAGGGCGGAGTCCTTCTTGGCGTCGAGGCGGGGAAGCGACCCGAGCAGCCCGATCGTGTAGGGCATGCGCGAGCGGTAGAAGATGTCGTCGACGTTACCGGTCTCGACAACCCGCCCCGCGTACATGACGGCGACCCGGTCGGCCATGCCGGCCACGACCCCCAGGTCGTGAGTAATCATGATGACGCCGGCGCCGGTCTCCTTCTGCGCCGTGCGCAGAACATCGAGGATCTGCGCCTGAATGGTCACGTCCAGCGCCGTGGTTGGCTCATCGGCGATGATCAGATCGGGGTTGTTGGCGATCGCGATGGCGATCACGGCGCGCTGCCTCATGCCTCCGGAGAACTCGTGCGGATAGGCCTTAAAACGCACCTCCGGATTGGGGATGCCCACCAGATCCAGCAGCTCGACCGCCCGCTTGTTGGCATCGGCGTCGGGCATGTCCGGGTTGTGGACCTTCAGCGCCTCGACGATCTGATCCCCAACCGTGTACACGGGCGTGAGGGCGGACAGCGGGTCCTGGAAAACCATAGAGACCTGGGTGCCCCTGATCTTGGACATGTACTCGTCGCTGCGCCCGAGCAGCTCGGTGCCGTACAGACGCACCGACCCGGAAATATCCGCGGTCTCGTCAAGTAGTCCCATGACAGCCGTGGACGTAACCGACTTGCCGGAGCCCGATTCACCCACGAGGGCGAGCACCTCCCCGCGCCTAACTGTCAGGTCGATGCCGCGCACCGCGTGGACCCGGCCGTTCTCGGAGGGGAAGGAGACGTGCAGATCTGCAATTTCCAGCAGCGGGGCATCAGCCTCCCGATCCGGCAAGTCCTGTGCCTTGGCGGCCGTATCCCGGTTGCGCCGTGTCGCTCTCATGCCTTGCCTCCGGATTTGGACGAGGGGTCGATGGCGTCACGCAGCCCATCTCCCATGAAGTTGACGCATACGAGCATGAACACCAACACCGCGGCGGGCGCCAAGAAGATCCAGGGGTAGGTGGTTGCGGAGCGCTGTCCCTCCGCGATCAATGTGCCCAGGGAGGTGTTCGGCGCCTGCACACCGAAACCGAAGTAGGACAGCGTCGTCTCGCTGAGCACCGCGTAGGCGACGTTGAGCGTGGCATCGACGATCAGTAGTGAGGCGATGTTGGGGATGATGTGGCGGACGATGATGACGGGGCTGGGTACGTTCATGAATCGTGCCGCATTGACGTAGTCGAGGTTCTTGACGCTGAGGGTCAGCGAGCGCACCACGCGTGCCGTGAGCATCCAGCCGAATCCGCCCAGCAGCACAATCAAAAGGGCGGTCGATCCCTTGGCAGCCCCCGCCTTCTGGGACAGGATCGCGATGATCAGGAACGACGGCACCACCAGCAGCAGGTCGGTGGCCCACAGGGCGACCTTCTCCCACCAGCCGCCGAAATAGGCGGCGGAGGAACCGATGATCGCGGCGATACTGGTCTGCAGGAGGGCCACGAACACTCCGATCATCATCGACTTGCGGGTGCCCTCCACCACCATGGCGAAGACGTCGCGTCCGCCCTGGGTGGTGCCGAACCAGTGGTCGGCGCTGGGCGGTTGCAGGAATGCCTTCGAGTCGACGTCCGTGTAGGACCACTGACCAACACGGTTGCCGAAGATCGCCATCAGTGCGAGGGCCAGGATGCCAACAGCTCCGAATACGGCGGTCTTGTTGCGCAGGAAGCGGCGCAGAATGATGCGCCCGCGGGTAAGCCGCCTAGATTCCTTGGGGTTGTTGTCCAGAAGGTTGCCGCCGTCCGCGACGGTTACCGGTGCCTGTCCCGGCTGGTCCATGGCGGACTGCCCTGTGCCACTCAAGTTGGCGGTCGATTCCGTATCGGGCTGTACGGCGCCGTCTGGTTCGTTAGTCGAGCCATGCATGTCGGTCAGCTCACTCTCACCCGTGGGTCAACGATCGCGACAAAGACATCGGACAGCAACGCACCGGCCAATGTGCACAGGCCTGAGAACGCGACCACGGCGGTCACCCCGTTGATGTCGTAGCTCGAGATCGAGTTGATTGAGTACTCACCCATGCCGTGCCAGCCGTAGACGCGCTCGGTGATCGCCGCACCTGTGAACAGGCCGGCCAAGGCGAAGGCGAAGTAGGTGGCCATGGGGATCAGAGCGGTGCGCAGGGCGTGGCGAGTGGCGGCCTGATGCTTGCGCAGCCCCTTGGCGCGGGCGGTGCGCACATAGTCAGCGCCGAGCGTATCGAGCATGAGGTTGCGCTGGTAACGCGAGTAAGAGGCGATTGACCCCAGCGACATTGAGAGCGTCGGCAGCAGCAGGTGCTGGGCCCGCCCCAGGAAACCCTCGCCCTCACCGGTGAACTCGAAGATCTGGTAGCCGGTGGTCCGGTTGATGTGGACGGCGAGCACTTGCAGGAGAATCGCCAGCACCATCGCCGGCGTGGAGATCACGATCATCGCGAGCAGGGAGATCGCCCGGTCTGAGAACTTGTACTGGCGGGTCGCCGTCCAGGCGCCCAGGGCCACGCCACCGACCATGCCGATCATGGCGCCCAGGAACACCAACCGTACCGACACGGCGATCTTCGTTCCCAGCAACGCGTTGATCGATTCACCCTTTGGGGTGACGCCCCAGTCCCAGGAAGTGACCACCTCACGGAGCCAGGTGACGTATCGGCCCCACACGGGCATGTCCGAGCTGATGTTGTACTGGACGAGAGCAGCGTTGATCGCATCCCAGTTCAGCGACGGGTCCTCGCGGTTCCAGTTGTTGGCGGGGTCCAAGGACGCCGATGCCAACAAGTACGCCAGTGACGTCGCTATGAACAACAGGATCGCGTAGTTCGCAAGCCTGCGCATTAGGTACGGAAACATGCGGTCTTCTCTTTGGCGGGCCGCCGGAGGCCCGGACTCCGCGTGGGAGCCGATTCCGGTGCGGCTACGGACAGTGCCGCCCAGACACAGCCACCCGCGGGCGACCTTGGGACCGAACGGACCGTCTCACGATACCCGCATTTCGAAACGCGCCTGACACCCCGGACGTCAAAGCCGGGGGTTATGTCCAACGATGGACGGCGCAGAACCGGCCACTTCCGGCCGCGCAAGTAACCTATACCACATTCCCGCCACCGGGTCGGAAGCAGGTCCCAGATCTGGGCTACTCACGCGCGAACCCGCCGCTCGCTTCAGAGAATCCGCGAGAACCCACCACCTTCGCTCGGCCCGAGTGCGGTGTCCCACCGCGCAGGTGGGTGCCCGCCGTCGTCGCGCAATGCCTCAGCCGGCGGCGCGGGCGTCCCGGCGGCGGAACAGGGCGGCTACCACGGCGCCGGAGAGGTTGTGCCAGATGGAGAAGACCGCACCGGGTAGGGCCGCCTCCGGGCTGAAGTACTGGGCGGCGAGGCCCGCGGCCAGGCCGGAGTTCTGCATGCCTACCTCAATGGCGGTGGTGCGTGAGGCCTTCTCATTGCGGCTGGTGATCCAGCCGATCCCGTAACCCAGCAGGTAGCCGAGGCAGTTGTGCAGGACAACCACCAGCGCCACCAGCACGCCGACGGAGGCGATCTTGTCGGCCGAGCCGGAGACGACCGCGATCACCACGTAGCAAATGCCGAGGACCGAGATCCAGGGCATGACCGGCAGCAGCCGCTCCACATACCGCCCCAGGAGAGCGCGTATCACCAGGCCGCCGATGACCGGCACCAGCACGATCTTCACGATCGACAGCGCCATGGAGCCGGCGTCGACGGGCATGTACTGCCCGGCGAGCCACTGGGTCAGCAGCGGCGTCATCAGCGGGGCCAGCAGGGTGGAGATGGACGTCATGGTCACCGAGAGCGCCACATCACCGCGCGAGAGGTAGGAGATGACGTTGGAGGAGGTGCCGCCGGGCGCGCAGCCGACCAGGATGACGCCGGCGGCCAGGGCCGGGTCCAGCTGGAAGATGCGGGTCAGCGTCCAGGCGATGATGGGCATGACCACGAACTGGGCGGCCACTCCCACCAGAACCGGCAGGGGCCGACGCACCACCAGGGCGAAGTCGGGGACCGTCAGGGTCAGGCCCATGCCGAACATAATGATGCCCAGGGCGTAGTTGGTGCCCGCCGCCAGCGGACTGAGCGCCTCGGGGGCGAGCATCGCGGCGGCAAAGGCCAGCAGGATCAGCAGCGGGAAGACGGTCACGGCAATATAGGCCGAGCGGTCCTCGTCGCTGCGTCCCGCCCCCGCCGGGCGCGGGTCTACAGGCTGAGAAGTGTTTGGGGAGTCAGCTGGACTGTTCACGCTGTAGTCCTATCGCCACTCACCTCCGGGCGAGCAGACATTCTCAGGATCCGGGAGAAGCACCAGTCAGCGCAGGGCAGCCGGGCGGGGCAGCAGTGCGGCAACCAGGGACTTCAGCAGGTCGCCGACGATAAACGGCATGAGACCCAGGGAAACGGTGACGCCCCAGGAAGCTCCCGTGGCGGCGTGGAGCCAGACGAGCCCGGGAACGTACACGAGCGCAGAGGCTGCGAGCATCAGGCCAACCCGCAACGCCATCGCGCGCAGGGCCGCAGCGCCTGCACCACGGTCAACAAGCACGGCCCCAGCTCTGCCGGCCAGCAGCGCCGCCAGCCCATACCCCAGCACATAGCCGAAGGAGGCGGTGACGCCGCCGTTCCAGCCAGCGAGCACCGGTGCGCCGAAGGCGGCTGCGGCGGCGAACAGGGCCACGGCGGCCAGGCCGCGGCGAGAACCGAGGACTCCGCCCACGCCAAGGGCGGCAAGGGTGCCGAGAGTGACCGGCACTGGAGTGAAGGGCAGCGGCAGGGCGACCTGACCGATCAGGGCGATGGCGGCGGCGCCACCGACGATGAGCGCGGCCTCGCGGGCCACGCGGCGGATCAGGGGTACGGCGGTGGCAGGGGTGGCCTCGAGGCTGGCAGCAGGGCGCATGTTTGTGCTCATGTCACCACCGTAGGGTCATCTGCGCCCATGACACACCGCCGTTTGCCGCCCGTATCCGCGAGCGCAACTTGTGGAATTCCTCCAATTCCCTACTACTGGCTAGCTCACCCGCCAAAGGCCGTGCCGCAGCTCGGTCAGCGCGTCAACGCCAAACAGAATGCCAGCTACACGGCAAGGGCCTTCCCCTACTCGCCCGTGTAACCGCCGCTTACACGCCCACGCCGGTGTCCGCGGCACACCGCGGCCGCTAGGCAAGGTACGCCTGTCACGGAATGCACCACTTTCAACCGCAACAGCCCCTGGCACACCGCATCGAATCGCATGATTCTGCGGTGAGCGGGGATACCCCTCGGGAAGCAGACGCAGAAAGAGGTGCATTCCATGACAGGTGTCGGCCTCAGGCGCGCCAAGCACGCCGCAAGAGGCCCTGCGAGCCGCGGCGTCAGGCGACGGTGACGTCACCGGAGGTCGTGCCGGTAGCAGAACCACCGTTGGTCGTGCTGACAGTGATAGACGAACTGCTGCCGGCGCTGATGGCGCCGCCGAAGCTGGTGGCGTCCAGAGTCAGCGCCAGATTGCCACCGTTGGAGCCGGAGTTGCCCCAGCGGTCCTCATCGGCCATGGCCAGGCCGCCGGAGGTCTCCAGGGTGCAGCCGGTGAGCGTGGCCTCAGCGGTGGTGTTGGTGACGTAGAGGATCGGTACGTCCCGGCTGCAGGTCAGGGACACATTCGTAAGCGCGAGCGCGGAGGCCTCGGTGGCGGCATCGGAGTCGGCTGCGTCCCCGGACATGGACTGGTACAGCATGACGCCGGCGGTCTCCGAGTCGGTGGTGAGGGTCGAGTCGGAGACGGTGGCGCGGTTCTTGCCCTCAACCACGATCGCCTGCCCCTGACCTGCGGTGCCGGTCAGGCCGGAGACGGTGATCTCGCCGGTGGAGTAGATGCAGGGTGAGCCGTCGCCGGCGGTGGTGAAGTTGTTGGTTCCGTCTACCGTCACGGTGCCCGAACCGCGGTCCGTGGCGACAGCCGCGCAGTGGGCGCCCTCGGTGGTGATGGTGAGGTCGGCGCCGGTGATCGCTCCGGCGTAGGTGGCGTGCAGGCCACGGGAGGACTCGCCGGTAGTGGCGATGGCGCTGGCGGTGACCTCGGCGGTGGCGCCGCCGGTGGCGACTACCCCGTTGGCGCCGGAGGCATCGGTAGTCATGGCGGTCTGGCCGATGCTGGCGCTGCTGCCCGCGCCAACCACCACCACGGCGGAGTTGAGCCCGTAGAAGCTGTAGGAGTCATCCACCCCGTGCTCGCCATCGGTGGAGGCGTCGCCGGACTTGTTGATGCGGGCATTGGCCACAGTGAGGCTGCCTCCATTCACCACCAGGAAAACAGCCTCGTCGGCGCTGGTGGACTCGAAGGTACCGCCGTCAATAGTCGCCTCGATGCCATCCACCAGGTAGGCACCGCTCAGGCTGATCTCCTTGTCACCGATGGTGCCGGTCCAGGAGCCTGCGGACAGGACCGTGTTCGACTCCGATGCCTCGTGGTACTCCGGGCCGGTAGCGGGCGTCTCGTCGGCGGTGGCGGCGTCCGCCGCGGCGGTGGCGCCCCCGGTAGCGGGCGAGGCGGTGGACGTGGAGGTGCTGGAGGAGCCGCAGGCGGCCAGTGCGCCGGCCGCGGCCAGGCCGAGTCCGCCCAGCAGCATGGAACGGCGCCGCGCGTGGAGGCGGCTGCCGTCGCCGGGTTCGCGGTCGGTACGGTATTCGGTAGTAGCGCCAAAGCGCATGGGGGTCTCCTTTAGGTGCGGCGTTGCCCGGACGGCGCGCGAGTCGGCCGTCGCCGCAGCGCCGGGTTACTGGTCACCGACCACTGTGGCCGTCCCCCTTGTGCGCCGCCTGTGTCCCCCGTAGGGCTCCGGCGTGAATGCCGCACCGCAGGCGATGCATTAGCGTGCGCCCATGCCCGCACTCCCCCGTCCTTCCGGTCCTGACCCCGCTCCCTTCGCCCTGGTACCAGCCGCCTACGTGCTGCTGCTACGCCAGCGCGAGCACACCGTCGCATCCGCGCTAGATGGACGTCCCACCCGCGTGAGCCGGGAGCATCGCCCCCACGGCGGTCCCTGCCCCGGTCCGGCCGCAGACACCGAGGTCCTGCTACAGCTGCGCCGCAACACCGGGTTCATGGACGGGCACTGGGCTGCCGGGATCGCGGGACACGTCGAGCCGGGCGAGTCGGTGACCGCGGCTGCCGTACGGGAAGGCGCCGAGGAGATGGGCGTCGTCATCGCCCCGGGTGAGCTGCTGCCGCTGACCGCCATGCACCGCTCGAATGCGGTCGGCGGGCCGGCACTGGAGCAGCGCGTTGACTTCTTCTTCACTCTCACCCACTGGTACGGCGTCCCCACCATCCAGGAGCCTGCTAAATGCGGAGGCCTGGAGTGGTTCGCGCTGGACTCCCTGCCCGATCCGATACCCCCGCATGAGTTCGCAGCGCTGCGGCTCCTGGCGACGGCGCTCGACTCCGGGCGGCCCGCCCCGGCAATCA